>NZ_NOLK01000129.1:0-23312 GCF_002245985.1 Nostoc sp. 'Peltigera membranacea cyanobiont' 232 | reverse complement strand
ATTACTTTGATATGGCAGTTCGATGAATTAAATCTTACCCTACCTCAGATGGTGTCACTTTGTTTTCCACCTTATCGCTGATCAGGTAAGTCCTCTTGTCAATAGGTTTTGAGACGCGCTAACCCTGAGTAAATAGCAAGAATGCACATTCAATTATTAGCTCTTTTGAGGAACAGTTTATCCTCCGACCAAGAGTAAAACTTCATGGGCTACATAGACAGATTGTAATCGATAAAATCGAAATTGAAATAAATGCTAACAACTATGGTGAATTAATCAAACATCATGTAAATTTAATTGGTTTTGAACAACAACAATATGTTGCATATCTACTTCCTTATCAAAGAGTAAACATACATATTATTTTCAACCGTGCCACAGGAAGCCAAGGAAACTTAATTGACATTAGTTTCCCTCAATATAGTATGTGGAATTCAGAATATAAAGTTAAACTCTCTTACGAGGCAATTATCAATGAATATTACAGAGCAGAAAAACAACAACTTGAGTATAGAAGAGATATTGAACGGAAAATTAGACGATAATGAGAATTTAACTGCTATAGAAGACAATCCACTGTTAGATGATAGTCAGCTGACTATAAATAAGTTACTACAACGTGAAAACAGCGAAAACAGTTCGCCCATAACTCAAGAGATAAACTCATCTGTTGAAATAGAAGCAGATGAGAGTTTTGAAGATGATGTGGTCAATAATCTTCAAGAAGAAATCGCACAGTCCAAAGAAACTCTTCAAATCAGAGAGATAGTTGTTAGTAACTACCAACCTCAATATAAAACTGAAGGAGAGGTAAACGAAAATGCAACTCCCAATCAGTTTTTTGCACAAGAGCCAGAGGAGCTAGAAACTAATAATCGAAACAAATATGCACCTGAATTTAGCTATCAAAAAGTAGCTAACTCCCAATGTGTAGAGTCAGCAGCGCAGCAGTGGGCGCGTCAGGTTGAAGTACCTATCTATCAAATTAATAATAAACAAGCGCGGGAGGAACGCTACAACGGGGAAAATAAAGACATTGCTGAAACCGCGACGACAATGTTGAAAAAATACGGCATCCTTGAACAAGATGGGTCGCGTATTTACCGTAGCGATACATTTGTGATTCGCCAAGAGGGAGACACTGTTAGCATTCACCGCCGCAGTGATGAACTATTTGGGTGGGAAAACTCTTTGATGGATTTTAAACTCAACAAAAAAGAGGAACCCAAAATAACGAAAAAACCTACAGAGATGTTACCTATTGAACGTCAGGAGTTTCTGATAGTGGCAGAGGACTTGGGCGACAATGGCAAGCTCCCTGACCTCAACAATGCCGATATCCGTGATGTAGCAAATAGCTTGGGAAGTCTTGCACCCGCTGGCACGATTAAAACCCTGGAAGTATTTAAACAAAACGAGATGTTGCATACCCTCAATAATGTCCTCATCCAGGCTGATAAGGAAGAACTTACAGTAGGTGAATTTACCATCAAGCGGACTCGTGAACCCGAAAATAATCGAGCCAGCCTGCAATTATTTAAAACTACTGAAGAGAAAGGTACTGTTGCGTCCCCGGAAATAGAGTTTGTATTCTTGACAGGCAAGCTTTACAGACAGGAGGTAACACCCATTTTAAAAGCAAAGGGATATGAGACAAAAGTACCAATGCAGCATCTAGCCATTGGACAGCAACTTGCCTGGATAAAGAAGGAACTGGAGCAAGAAAAACAGCTTGTTTTAGATATATAACCCAGCAGTAATAGCACCAAAATAATTTATGGAGACTACAAAACGAGTAATTAATATAAGTGAAAAATTCGGTAGCTGTATTGTACTAAATAAACAAGGAAAGCAAGTATTATGCCAGTGTGATTGTGGAACCCAAAAACTTGTCTACAGTCACACCCTCACTAATGGTCGATCAACTAATTGTGGTTGTAAAAAAAGAAAAGAATCCATCCCAGTTGGGGCAAACTTCGGGAGACTAAAAGTTATATCCGATGTAGAAGTTAAGGGGAAAAGGGGTGAACTACTACTCCTTACCTTATGCAGCTGCGGAACCCAAAAGTATGTCAGTAAAAATAGCTTAAAAAGAGGGCTTACACAAAGCTGCGGATGCTTGCAGCGCGAAACCCTCAAGAGCGATAAAACTGTCCACGGACACTGCAAAAGCCACGAGTATAACTCCTGGTTACACATCAAGCGCATCTGCTATAACAAGAACCACCATCAGTACAAATATCATGGCGGGTGCGGAATTGAAGTTGATGCATCCTGGCGCGATAACTTTACCCAGTTCTTAAAAGATATGGGAGTAGCACCCGAAGGAACAGTCATAGCACGTATTGATCTAGAGAGTGACTTTGCTCCCGGAAATTGTCAATGGATACCTAGAAAAGAGCATTACCGTCAAATACATTTCTTAAGAAGAAAAGAATTCTTCATTTCTCAAACTTTACCCAAACCAGTTGTTACAAATTATGAGATTAATGTTTCACCAAATATTATTCGCGCAATTGTCAAAGCTCATGCAAATGGTGAAGCTAATATGAATAAACTTGCTACACAATATCAAATTAGCGCTCAAGACGCAATAAATATTATCCTTCACCACGCTTAATCATAATTTTATTTTTAATAAAAGTGCGTCATCAATTATAATGGCGCACTTTTTATTTTCAATAAATCATTGAATATTTTAAATAAAAATTAATCTGTTCATAGATTAATCACCACAGTTATTACATACCTTGTCAAGGTAGTTATTAGGAGTAATTCAGCAATCAATAAAATCCAAAGTATTTTACCTGAGCATGAAGTTGACTGCACATGGCTAAATAATGGCGAGTTTTAACTAAGTGTTCATACAAATACGAAATCATTCTTTAGGTAGAAAAAGTAGCTAGATTTTCTACCACAGACGAAATTATCAACTAGCTAGGCAAGCAAAACCTCAAGTCAAAATCATAAAAATTGTACATGATAATACACAACGGCTCTTACATCTGGTTTCACGCAGGACAAACGACAAGATGGGGAACTATAAACGCGATTAAAGCATTGCCATACCTAATAATTGCATACCAAATCGACGGACAGTGGTACAGTGACCCCGATTTTTTACCACCCAAAAGTCTAGAAGTAAAACCAACAATCCCTATAAGTTCAGCAATTCTTCATATACCAAAAACAACAGTTTAGCTACAACCAATTGTTCAATTATGTGCGGGATTTAGAAACAAAAAAATTCACAGTCTTTGGGTAGTTAATGCTCCAGAGCAGGTATTGAAACATATTTTAGAGTGCAAGCAATGGGACAGTATATCACCCAAGCAACTATTAGAAACTCTGTATGAATTAATTGTTTATGGCTACGAGATCAAAATACTTCCCGCCAAAAAGGAACCCATATCCCCAATCGAATGGATGGAATAGTAATGACTAATAGCAACCAACAACTCACACTTTACTATCCTTGTGTAGTTCAAATTTTAGATCGGTTTGTACAAACAATATCAGTTGAGTTTTGGATACAGAATCAAATAAACGACAAATGGAATTTGGTAGTCTTGAAAGATGGTGATAGCAGCAGCATATCGGGTTATATATATGCGACAGCACCACGTAAAATTGCATACCTCAATGAAGAATATCTATCAATAGAAGCCTTTTTCCAAGCCAAAAAAGAAGAAGGTGTAGACTATCCCATTCGACATAAAAGAACTTATCTGACAGTTAAGGGTGCTGCATCTCACAAACTATTCTGGACATGGACAAATCCTCAGACCAATAAAATTGAACGCATCCACTGGCATCCTTTAGCTATGAAAGTAAAGGCAAGTGAAGATGACCGAACTGACTACTCAAATATAACTCCAGTCAAGATTGTAAATGGAAAATTAATTACACTTGAAAAAGAGAATTTACCATCAAATAGAGCAGCTTTTTCGGAGTTTCTTGCAGACAGGGAAGAAAACCTCCGCCTTGCACTTGAAGCCCTAAAATCACCCAATCCTGATGCCGCCCTTGAACTGCTAGCCATCATGGAAGAAATATCCAAAGACTGCTTCTACGCTAGTTGGATTATGGGCAATGGATACAATTTAGCATCAATTCTTAAATCATGGGATGGCACTAGCAACGTCAGCTACGGCGGTGGGGAAATCACACAGCAACAGTTAGCACTAATGCGCGTTCTTTCTGAACTATCCCAAGGTTGGTGGTTTTGGGATGAAGATCAGGACACTGGGGTAATTTTCCAAAGTTAAACTTACAGGGGAATCGCCTGATTATTTGGGCTGGGAGTATTGCGATCGCAGTACATGATCGGGAATGCGCTTACGATTAACAGTAGCGCATTTTTTACACCTAGTATCCCGAAGGTTAATTTTGAGTATGGGAAAGATGGCGATGTTTGAGGAAAGCCGCTGAGACACTTACTTCGAGCTAAGAGTAAGCGTCTACGCCTGTGTAGCAACTGGTTAATTTCTATTTTCAGTCGTTTTATAGAATAACAATCTCATACCCACTACAGATGATTATTTAGTAGTGGGTTATACTTATAACTCCAGATCGCAATTCCGAGTTGGAGAAAATTGATATTGCCTTTGTCTTGCAGGCGCTATTTCAAAAGAGGTATCAAATTCCGTAACCTTTGTTCCAAGTTTTAATTCCTCGTATAAAGGCACACCATCACCATCATTATCACTCTTGAGAATCTTGGTCATGATATGAGCCGGGGCAACTTGCGCGAGGCGATTTACTACATTAGCAACAAACTCGTTAGATGCGTCGCAGCCATCAAGGTATCTAATCAAAGCATCAGCAGTAGCCTCAGTCATCTTGGCTGGGTTTTTTACCCCCGCTTCCAGAATAAAGTCATCGTAAATAGCTTTCTCGCTATCAGTAAAATTTTCCTTGCAAGCTTGTTGGATAATTAATTCAGCCTGCTGTTGTTGATTTAAAATTGTCATAGTGGTTTTTAGATATTGTTAAAGGAGTAACAGATATGACACATTATGTTTGCGATTTGTATGGCAATACAAACTGGAAGATTACAGTAGAAGAAGTCGCCGCTAGAACATTCAATACAGAACAAGAAGCACAACAATGGTTCCAAGAGAAGTGTTCTGATAACAGTATTGAATTTAGTGGCTTCCATGACACCGAACGCTACGTCACTAACTGGGTTTCCTGCAACGGCAAAGAAGTTGGTGAAATCACCAAACGCCCTACCTAATTCCAACAAATCCTATTAGAAATTCAGAAAATTGTTTGTGCCAGACAATTTTCTTCATCAAATTTAACGCCATATTAAATGACCATCATAGACGGACAGTTAATACGAGAACATATAAAGCAAGAATGTCAAAAATACAAATCCATATTTCAAGCATCTCAAAAAGAAGTAGCAATCATCAGATTTGAGGCTTCAGAAAATGCCAGCAATGAACTAGGAGCTAGATATGAAGCAGCTAGAATCTCAGCAGAACAAAAAGTAGCTATTTTCAACGCTATTGGCATTACTCCCAATTATATTGTGCTGTCACCCAATATCGCAGTAGAGCAATTTGACGGCATCGTTCAATCCATTAATGAAGACGGCAAGGTGACTGCTGCTATTGTTCAATATCCAATTCCAGCTAAGTTTACAAGCTCAATTGGGCTATTAGAGCCACAAAAAGATATAGATATCGTCCGCAGACAAAGCAACAATTTCTTTGAAAGTTGTGCTACTGCTGAAGGAATCGCCAGAATTGTTGAATCCTACGCACAAAGGGATTCCAATGTTGCAGTTGTCGGCGGAGGTGGCTTTGTGGGCAATGGTGTCATCCAATATTTAGAAGCAAGCAGAATCAGTTGTTTCTGTTTGGAAGACGGCGATGACCTGACTAGAACTCAAGAAGCTGACATTGTAGTATCAGTCACCGGAAGACGAGGAATTTTCACGGACTATGTACTCCCCTCTCATCGCTTGGTTGTCGATGGTGGCTTTACACCTACTGCTTCTGGTGCTGCTGGCGATGTAGATCGCAGTGCTTACAGCATCCCCCAGAACATTACGCCCGTCCCTGGAGGTGTTGGCCCGATAGAAATGGCAATTTTAGCAGAACGTTTGGTAAAAATGGATTTGGGCATAGAACTTGGGAAATGGAACTATCAGCAATTACAGCAAGAACAGATGCAACGCGCTGCTACAATTGCCCCCATAGCTAGACTGTTCTTTGGGCAGCAAGCAACTGCCTATCCTCAATCCATTCGCACAGAGAAAGAAAACCTATTTGTCTTGGAAAGCAGTAACTACCAGATCAGCTTCAATAGCACCACGCAAAGTTTAACTGTTGCCAGAACCAATGAAAAGCTAACGCTAATTCGGCTAACTCTTGCAAGTAATCAAATTGAAACCGCCAGGGGTATAACAAACGAGGATATAGCAAGATGGCAGCAAATTCAAACTGCGATCGATTCAACAATAACGCAATCAACTGATAGAGGTATAGAGCTTTGAGACTATCAATTATCACTGCAACCTACAATAGACCTATGCAGCTTGCATCTACTGCACTGCCAAGCATTCAAAGTCAAACTGACCGCAATTTCGAGTGGATCGTCATCAATGATGGCGCTAATCCTGATACCAAAGATATCATCAACAGCATTATTAAAAAAGCTGATTTTCCCATCAGTTACATTGAAATGGAACACCCTGAACCGAGCAGTGGCTTTGGCTTGTGCTACGCTCGAAACCTGGGACTAGATGCAGCTGGTGGTGACATTGTTTCATACCTGGACGATGACAACAGCATTGCTCCTGAATTTGTTGCGTCAATGCGGCAGTACTTTGAAGAACATCCCAATATCCGATACAGTATGGCAAGACAGCAGCGCCGCCGCGATGTCATCCGTAATGGTAGTGTTATTCGCCAAGGAAAGCCGTTTGTTTCGCCTAGCAATTGCTGCTCCTTACAGCAGCTTCTATGGCAACAAGAGATATTCGACAGCAATGGTTTCGTCCACTACCGAAGCAATGCTCCTAGATGGAACCCCCAGTTTCAAGTATTCGCAGACTATGAGTATTTGCTGCAATCTGCTTGCATCTGGGGTGAAAGTGGCTTTGGTTTCAATGACAGCATTCTTGTTAACTATATCCAGTCTTCTATTGGTATTATTGGTAGTTCTAATTACGAGCAATGGGCAACTGAGCTATCGCTGATTGTCAGTAACCAAGCAAACTATTTCATCCTTCAGGACAATGCTGTTGAACCCTTAGAGCAGCTTGTAAACACTTATAGTACTAAAGGAAAAATCTCATTAACGCCAAAAGCATTTGCCGTTCTTTAAATCTAAAGAAGCTTGTCAACAGCGCTGAATCTAGCCTGAAGTAGAGAGTCAGGAGGCATCTTTATTCTGGCTCCTGACTCCTCAAAACTTTAATAACTAGTTATTGAACAAATCCAAATCTGTCACAGCCCCAAGACTGCTAGAAGATACCAAAAAGGCATATTTCGCCAACACGCCTTTAGTGTAACGTGGTGCAGGAGGTTGCCAATTAGCACGACGACGGGCCAATTCTGATTCAGATATATTCAATTGCAATAAACGAGCGGGTGCATCAATAGTAATACTATCGCCTTCTTCTACAAGAGCGATCACGCCACCAACTGCTGCTTCTGGTGCAACATGACCAACCACCATGCCGTAAGTACCGCCAGAAAAGCGCCCGTCGGTAATTAATGCCACAGCATCACCCAAACCAGCACCAATAATTGCTGAGGTGGGAGCCAACATTTCTCGCATCCCAGGGCCGCCCTTTGGCCCTTCGTAGCGGATAACTAGAATATCACCAGCTTGAATCTTACCCGCCAAAATCGCATCTAAAGAGGCTTCTTCCGATTCAAATACCCGTGCTGGCCCAGTAATTACTGGCTTTTTCACCCCGGTAATTTTGGCGACAGCGCCTTCCGTTGCCAGATTACCTCTGAGGATGGCTAAATGTCCTTGGGGATACATCGGGTTATTCCAAGTCCGAATCACATCTTGATTGGCGGATGGTTCTTCTGGTATATCTGCCAATATCTCTGCAATAGTTTGACCGCTAATGGTAAGGCTATCACTGTGTAATAAATCATGCACAAGTAGCATCTTCATGACTTGCGGAATACCACCAGCTTTGTGCAAATCTGTAGCAACATATTTACCACTAGGTTTTAAATCACACAAAACGGGAACACGGGCGCGGATAGTTTCAAAGTCGTCTATAGTTAACTCTACATCAGCAGCGCGGGCGATCGCTAGGAAATGCAACACTGCATTGGTTGAACCACCCACTGCCATAATCACAGAGATGGCATTCTCGATAGATTTGCGGGTGATAATTTGGCGGGGCAAGATTTGTTTGCGGATGGCTTCGACTAATACAAAGGCTGATTTTTCCGTGCTATCGGCTTTTTCGGCATCTTCAGCCGCCATTGTCGAGGAATAGGGCAAACTCATCCCCAGCGCTTCAAATGCCGAAGACATGGTGTTAGCTGTGAACATTCCCCCACAGGAACCAGCACCAGGACAAGCGCGACCTTCAACTTCTAATAATTCCTTTTCGTCAATTTTTCCGGCACTATATTGACCAACGGCTTCAAAACAACTGACAACAGTTAAATCGCCTCCGTTATAGTGACCGGGTTTAATTGTGCCACCGTAAACAAAGATCGCCGGGATATTAATCCGCGCGATCGCCAGCATTGCCCCAGGCATATTTTTATCACAACCGCCAATCGCTAGCACACCATCCATACTTTGTCCAGTACAGACGGTTTCAATGGAATCTGCAATGACTTCCCGCGACACTAGGGAATATTTCATCCCTTCAGTTCCCATCGAAATTCCATCGCTAATGGTAATTGTGCCGAACATTTGTGGCATTGCGCCGGCGGCTTTAATACTAACCTCTGCCCTTTGCGCCAATTGATTTATCCCCATATTGCAGGGAGTAATCGTACTGTAACCGTTGGCAATGCCCACAATCGCTTTATTGAAATCTTCATCTTTAAAACCAACTGCCCTCAGCATAGCTCGATTTGGCGATCGCTGCACTCCTTGCGTCACAATTTGGCTTCTCAAATTCTCCGACATAGTTACATCATCCTCTGACTTGCGTGTATGAGTATGATAGGTAGCAATTTTTGATATGTCTAATATATATTTATGAATATTTGAGACTTATAAAATATCAAAACTATGGAACTGCGACACCTGCGCTACTTCATTGCTGTAGCTGAGGAACTACACTTTAGTAAAGCCGCAGAGCGACTTCACATCGCTCAACCGCCCTTAAGCCAGCAAATTCAGCAGCTAGAAGCAGAATTAGGGGTAGAACTTTTTCAACGCAAAACCAAACGACAGGTGCAGCTAACGGAAGCCGGACAAGTATTTTTGCAAGAAGCTTATCAATTGTTCGCTCAACTGTCCAAGGCAATTGATCTGACTCAACGGACAGGTAGGGGTGAGAAAGGACAACTACGAGTAGGTTTCACCAGCTTGGTAACTTACGATTTGCTGCCTGTGATTTTACGACGGTTTCGAGAACAGTTTCTAGAGGTAGAGTTAGTATTGCAAGAATTAACGACAACTCAGCAAGAACAAGCGCTATTCAATCACCGCATCCATGTAGGTTTTGCCCATCCACCTTTAGAAGACAACACTTTCAATCAAGAATGCATTCAGCAAGAAGGACTAATTGTAGCTTTGCTAGAAACTCATTTCTTAGCTAGACAAGAAAATATTTCAGTGCGCGAGCTCTTGAACGAAAATTTTATTATGTTCCCCCGCCATTTGGGTCCCGGACTTTACGATCAAATCTTGAGTCTTTGCCAGCAAGGGAATTTTAGCCCAAAAGTGACTCAGGAAGCAATCCAAATGCAGACAATTATCGGGCTAGTGTCAGCGGGAATGGGGATTGCGATCGTACCGTCTTCTTTGCAAAATCTTCAAAGGGGTGGTGTAGTTTATCGCACTTTAGAAGAAAAAACACCATTAGTCGAAACGGCTGTAGTGTGGCGACAAGAGGATATGACACCTGTTTTACGGGAGTTTCTACAAATTGTCAGAAGTGTCTGTGGTTAATTAGTCAGTTATGGCAATAACAAAAACCACTACTTTTGACTAACGCCTACCGGCTAAAACAGCAAGTAGGTAACTTTTTATGACCCAGCTTGAATGGTTACAAGCAAATAAACAGGTTTATTCTAAAGAACATGGTGTTATCCATATCGCTGCTATCATCGAGAGAAATCTTTACTTCAAAAAGGGAAGTGTAAATCAAATTATTTTTGACTGGGAGCAGGAGGTAAATAGCGGTAATTTATTACCTCTTAATCAAGCACCAACAGGTAAAAGTATTCTCTACCAAGAGATAGCAGCTATTCTTGATGGCTCAGGAAAACTACAAAATTGTGATGTAATCCCGGCTCAAGAAGCTAAACTTTGTCCCATACCAGATGATATTCACCCTCTAGTTAAACTTGCCTTAAGTAAGTCAGGAATTACCCAACTATATTCTCATCAAGTCGAAGCATGGGAGGCTTACAAAAAAGGGGAAGATATCATTCTCCAAACTCCTACCAGTAGTGGTAAAAGTATCTCCTTTTTAATTCCAATCGTTCACGAGTGCCTAAAAGGTAAATCAGCTTTAGTATTTTTTAACTTGAAAGCACTTGCATTTGATCAGGTAGAGAAAATCCGCTCGTTTGTTAGCCACCTGGATGAAGAAATTCGCCCCCCAATTCTCAATATCAATGGTGATATTCCTCCCCAAGAACGCAAACAACTTTATAGCCATCAACCCTCGATTTTATGCGTGACACCCGATGTATGGAACCACGAACTAAACAACTATCAGTTTGACTCAAACTGGGGATTTAGAGAAACAATCAGAAAAATTTCAATCATAGTCTGTGATGAAGCGCATTTCTATCAAGGCATATTTGGCTCACACTTTGCCCTACTTAATCGGCGAACTCAATTAATGATAGAATCTGCTGGCAATAATATTTCTAAATTACAGTACATCTTTGCTTCTGCAACAATTAGTAACAGCAGCGAAATTGCCCAGAAGATATCCAATCGAGTAGAACAAAGCAACCTTGCTATTATCGACCAAAGTGGGGCAAAACGCTCGGAGATTACTTTCCTTAGCCTCAAAGCACGAAACAATACTCTTTACCAAACTGCCCAAGTTGCAGCCATGCTTGTAAGTAAAGGAATAGTCGGGATTTGTTTCTGCGATAGTAGAGAACTGGTAAAGGTTTTAACTAATGCCATTCGTAAAGCTTTAGTGGAGATGCAACTGCCCCACATGGGAGAAAGCATCTCAGCATTTTATGGCAGCATGAAGGCAAATCAGCGTAACAAAATTATTGCAGATATACAGGGTGGGAAGGTCAAGTTCATTATAAGCTGATGTGCATCTAAATTGTATAGTACGAAAACGTAAAATTATTGTAGTGCGGGCATCTTGCCCGCATCGCATATACAAATTAAATACGCAACAGCTTATCCACGAGTGCTTTAGAAGCGGGTCTGGATATCGGGTCTATTGATGCAACTATTGTACATAGTTACCCAGGCTCAATTCTCGCCTTTCGCCAAAGGGCGGGACGTGCAGGCAGACAGGAAGCAGGGCTATTAGTATTTATCCCGTCGAAAAGGTCGATTATGGATTCTTACTACGCAAATCACCCGGAACGTCTCTTATCTGACCCTCCAGAAATTATCAACTTTAACCACAATTATGAAACAATTTTGGAGCAGCACATTCTCGCCTGTTGCAAAGAAAGTAAACCGACACAAGCTCAAATTGCCCGACATTTTAGTACTTCTGGCGATGCGATCGCCCGACAGCTAATCGGTAATAATCAACTGATTTTCAGTTATAACCAAAGACTGACAACTAATCGAAACCTCGGTTATGTCCACTCAAAAATTAAATTCAGAGGCAACACTGACCAAAATATCAGTTATATCAATCAAGATAGCGCCGAAGAGTTTGAGGAAAGTTCGGCATCATCTGCGCTACGAGAACTTTACCCTGGTGCCATATATCTTGCTCAAGACTTTGACGGCAACCCCGTACAGTATAAATCACAAGAGCTAAATTTAACCGAAGGGAAAGCAATTCTCAAGCCAATTGAGGCAACCAACCTATTTAGTCGTCCCGAAGGAAGCCTAAATTTCGAGGAAATCAAAATTGTAGGGGAAGCCAAAATTATCAATCTTTCCCAAGGGGCAGCTAGATTTACACCTGTTTTAGCCAAAATCAAAGAAGAAATTTACGGGTACAACTTGTACAGGCTGGAACAAAAATGGACTTGCACTAATAACAGATGTCGCAACTTCAATTTAAATTTACCCGGACACATACAAGCTTGTCCTGCTTGCAATACCCAACTTATTGAACGAGAATTTGTCGAACTATTGGAGGAAAATAAATACAAGGAAGCATTTGCTCTTAACTACAATACATTCTGCGTTAGGGTTGAAATTAACGCTGATGCAAGAAAATATTTTTCCAGGGTTAGCGCGTCTCAAACGCTATTGACAAGCGGACTTACCTGATCAGCAATCAGGTTGGAAACAAAGTGGCACAATCCGAGCTAGGGTAAGATTTAATCCATCTAGGTGCAAGGTTCGAGTAATGTCAATCGGATTTAAGAACAAGAAAAGCAAAACCAAAGCATCTTTTGCACCCAGCATAGATAGCAAAGACATTACCACTAAATTTCAGGAATATTTTACACAAGTAAAAGATCCAAGAGCGGAAAGAACTAGATGGCACTTACTCACTGATATCATCACCATAGCGATTTTAGCGGTAATAGCAGGAGCAGAGGGCTGGGAAGATATTGAAGAGTATGGGCTAAATAAAAAAGAGTGGTTGGAGACATTCCTTAAACTACCATTGGGAATACCCAGCCCAGATACTTGTTAGTTGGGTGTTTGAAAGAATTAACCCCAAAGAATTTGAGCAATGTTTTCGGCAGTGGGTTCAATCATTGGTTGAGAAACTGGGAGTAGAAGTAGTAGGGGTACAGCCGGGATACGTATCCCGGCTGTACCCCTACAGGCTAGATAAAAATACGGCAAACTTGGTAGTGCTAAACAAGCTACTCCACTGCATCTATATCAATGATGGGAGCAACGCGAAAAAGTGAGATCATCGTGAAAAGAGCTTTCTGATTGCTGGGGGAGCAGGGGAAGCAGGGGAAGTGAAGAGAAAATTTTAGTATTCTTTACTACCGCTATGTCCTAAATACACTTATTTCTTTCTCTCCCCCTGCCTCAAGAGCCTCCCCCAATACGGTTCGGATAAGCTTTTAAGGTATAGGAAGCTCTTGAAGCTATGCGGGAAAAACCAGCAAAAAAGCAGTTGTTGCTCTCAAGTTGTGTAAAATAAGCGGCACAAGTGTCAAACAATTGTAGATTGCCGATAGCGACGCGGAAAGCGACTGTGCGTAGCGTCTTGTAGCTATTTTCTCAACACTAGCCTCGATTGCTGCTATGCAAGGAGGTTATTTTGCTAACTCTGGGATGCTGGCGCAAATCAAGTCGAGCGATCGCTGGTCGGAATTTCAGGCTAAATCTACCAAGCGTCATAATGTCAGGTGCATGATAATAATTAGTATTGACTATTTTTACAAGTTCAAGGTTTTAGAAAAATTGACGCATCTTATTTTTTGTAAGAAGAGAGCAATTACATTACCTGAATTGTCAAATCAAGACTCAGTTTTTATAACGTTTGCCCAGTATTATTTCTGCTGATGTATTATCCAGAACACCCATAATATCGTTGTTTAGACTATCGTCATAATAGTGAGATTGGAATGGGGCTAGTGGAGTTCCCAAGTTGTAATTATTTTCAATTTGATAACTGCTGATACTAGAGTTTATAGTTTGGCCGCTCACAGAATTGACACTAAACTGCATCAAGTTTGACTGTATATCATTATTAGACTTTATTTCCCAGCCATTTTGACGGATGGCAAAAGTCATAGATGATGTTGAGTTAAGCTGATGTGCAGCTAAATTGTATAGTACGAAAACGTAAAATTATTGTAGTGCGGGCATCTTGCCCGCATCGCATATACAAATTAAATACGCAACAGCTTAGTTGATTGCTGACTGAATATGGCACTAGAAGTAAGACTCTGAACTTCACTTGTATAGCTTGAGGATTGTGTACTATTTCCTGCGGTACTTGTGACTAGATCACGTATTTGGCTCTGTGTTAAGTCGTGATTAGCACTAAGCATAAGAGCAACTACACCAGCAACATAAGGGGAAGCCATAGACGTACCGCTATGAGTGGCATACTGATTATTCGGGACGGAGGAGTAGACATCAACACCGGGCGCAGTCACATAAGTAGTTGTCTGTGTCCCAGAACGATTAGAGAAATCAGCCATCTGATTATTTTTATCAACTGCGCCAACTGCAATTCCTGTAGTGGATGCATAGCTAGCGGGGTAATCTGGGGATGATGAACCATCATTACCAGCCGCCATTACAACAGTCACACCTTTACTGCTAGCGTATTCAATAGCTGACTTGAGGGTATCATCGGGGTACATGCTTCCCAGGCTGAGGTTAATTACATTAGCACCATTGTCTACGGCATAATGAATACCTTTAGAGATTGTAGTATCGTTACCAGATCCGGAGCTATCGAGAACTTTTACTGGCATGATTTTAGCGTTGTAGGCAACGCCAGTTACCCCATAATTATTATTTTCACCAGCAATAATGCCAGAAACATGAGTACCGTGACCATTGTCGTCTAGGACATTATTGTTGTTGTCAACAAAATTCCAGCCGTGGATATCGTTAGCGTAGCCATTACCGTCATTATCTATACCATTGCTAGCGTTTTCTTTAGAATTAGTCCAAATATTATCTTTTAAATCTTGGTGATTATAGTCAACCCCAGTATCTAAAACAGCAACAACAACACCTTTACCTGTATATCCATGCGCCCAAACTTCTGGTGCTTTAACTAGGTCTGCTCCCCAATTATTGCCACCAAGATCGACAACATCAGCATAGGTATTCTGAGCGGTAGCTTTAGCGACTGCTGCTGCTGCATTAGTTAAGCCATAACCATCGGTAGAGCTATAACTTTTGGTGCTAAAAGTATTATTAGTAGTAGAGTCACTATTATTTAGCAACTGCACATCAGAACTATTTGAGTTATAGCTACTACGTCCGATGAAGTTGAGGCTGTGGTCATCTTTAGGATTAAATGAATCTAACGAAGAGGTGGGAGTAACATTTAATCTTTTATTAGCATTATCATTGAGCATAAGTATTTTCTTCTCAAAGTTAGTAATGTTTTTTAACAGCTTAAGGTGTTAAAAAATTTGCTGAACAAAAGTTTTAACGGATGAATAAGCCATATTGTTAACAATTACTATGAAATTTGATAATGTAATGCCAATTTTATTACCAAAAAATATTATGAGAATTATTTAAATTTTTTGACAAATTCTAAAAAAAAGGTGTCCAGCGCTCATCGGTGAGAGGTTAAGATAATTTTACTTTTGTCAATTAGAAATTATGCTGAAAATTTAGGAAAGACACAGGCATATGCCCCAATAGCCGAAAATATCGCAATAGTTAAGTTGCTAAGTATACCGATTTTTATCTTTTTGGTTCCATAGGCAATTCCCACAGCAAAGTTATCAATGTTAGATGATAGTGAGACAAGAAAAGATGATACTAAATGTCCCATAGAAACACGTTGCTTTTAATTTTATAGAGCTTTCATTGCTATTCAAAAATTCAAAATTAGCTATTTAGTAAAAAGGAAAGTAAGAGTATTGTTGAATTAAACTGTCCTGAAAGGTTACTAAAATTACTACTTGCTCCCCTGCTTTCAAGTTCAAGATGTATGTGTTGATAACTATAGTGGCAGAGACTGAAAAAGAATCCAGTCACATTTGACACAGCTTTTTAAAGATATCAAAAAATTGGTTGACAGTCAGAGCTAAACAGATCAAATTAAAAAGCCTTGTGGATTATAGGTTTACCGAAAACAAGCGTGCCACTCAGCCCAAAATCCTTGTGCTTAGGTAGACTTTGGCACTGAAAAGGAAAATGGGCTAGCTGTCGCATTGCAGGTTCCATCTGAATATCTGGATGCGGTTGTCCGTGGGGTTGCTCTTGGGGCATCAGATGTGATGAAATTTTGTCCCCACTGTTGGCAGCCTGGAACAACGCTTGAAGATATTTGGTTGTCGCCGCGCTCCAAGTTTTGTTTTTTGTGCGGGACTGGGTTACGTAATAGTTGCGCTTCGTGTAACGAACCGATTACCTCGGTGAAATTCCGCTTCTGTCCTTACTGTGGTTTTCCCTATAAGGAGTCTGTTAATTCTGTTGTGACTTGAAAATTTTAAAAGTTATTATGGCTATACCCGCATTTCTCACAAGCTTGAGGGAAGGGGCAGAGGAGCAGAGGGGCAGAGGGGAAAGAACTTGGTATTTGAACTCTCCTCTGCTCCCCTGCACAAGCACAGGCTTTGAGAGATGTGGTGAGAAATCCGGGTTTAATGCCACAAATTTTTTAATACTAATTGCTCCAATTATTATAACTTTTGCACCTCGATAAAATGGTTTTAGCTCGTATACTCTTGTTCCCAGTTATGAATGTGCATGAGTTCTTGTTAAACCGAGTAAAACTCCCATCTCATCTAGAAATACCAAATTTTCTGGTTCGTTATTTTTAAAATATTTTAGCTCTTTCCGAGTTCTTGACTTTTACTATCTAATGTAAATAGTGTTGAGTCCAAATTCAGGAATTTACCCGATGAAATCCTCAGTAAAAATCAGCCTCATTGCCGCAGCGCTCGCCACTATTGGCATCGGTGGTATTGCCAAAATGGTATCGGCATCATCGCTCAATACATCGTTAATGGCGGTTGCCCAGCAAAAAGTAGAATCACGCACTAATAAAGCTAAGGAATTAGCTCAACTCCAAGCACTAGCCAAAATCTCTGCCAGCCAAGCTCAACAAACAGCAGAAACTGCACAGGGAAATAAGGCAAACAGTATATATTTATACTGGCGAAGAGTTAGCAAAACATGCAAAGGTGAGTTTATTGGAGGCTCGTAAGATTGCTCTGAAGGCGCATCCCGGAAAAATTGTGGATGAAGAACTAGAAAATGAAAGTGGCGGGAGTGGCTTGCGCTATTCATTCGATATTAAGCAGGGAGCGAAGACCTACGAAGTTGGTGTCGATGCGAAGACTGGAAAGGTTCTTGAAAATGCCTCTGAAGGCAAAAAGCCAGATTAATGATCGGGTAGCGTCCGTTCACTATAACCCCAGAAAATCATCGGTAAACCTTCCTAAACCCCTTCAGGAAGCGATTAGAGAAGAATATATCACAAGCTAATTGAAGCTAAAAATCTGCACCTCGCCACCTTAGGGCAAACGCATCTAAATTACTCTTGATCACAACGAAGCTTAAGAACCAACGAAAAAATCAGGATTTCGCGTTTGATTATTTTTAAAGCCCCAAAGCGATCGCCTAATTTCTTCGCAATAAGCAAAGGTTAATGACATTATTCTTGGCTCTATTGAGAATAGACTTTACTTATTGACATGATGCGGCCGCCCTACTCGCCACCTCTGACGGATTAGCTCTAGCTAATCCGTCAGAGATTAAAACTAAGTGCTTTTTGTCAATCAATTAAAATCCTCACAATATCCTTAATAAGCATGTAATCTGTAATCTCACTTCTACGGAAAAATCGAGAAGGACAAATATCATGAAAAAGATGTTAAACAGGGTTCCAGAGGTGACAATTTACTTCTGGATTATTAAGATTCTGGCAACCACGGTTGGTGAAACCGCAGCAGATTTTCTGTCAGCAACCCTGAACCTTGGTTTAGGTGTTACATCCAACATTATGAGCAGCGTGTTACTAATTGGGTTGTTGAATCAGTTGAAGCTGAAACGCTATGTTCCAGCAAGTTTCTGGTCTGTAGTAGTTTTGATAAGTATAGTTGGTACACTGATCACTGATAGATTGGTAGACGAGCTTGGAATTAGTTTGCTGACAACTACTGTAGTTTTTAGTTTTGCCTTGTCGGTAGTTTTTGCGCTGTGGTATTCAAACGAAAAGACATTAGCTATGCACTCCATCAATACAGCTAAAAGAGAGCTTTTCTATTGGGCAGCTGTTTTGTTTACATTTGCCTTGGGTACTGCAACAGGAGACCTTTTAGCAGAAGCTTTGAAAGTGGGTTATGCACAATCAGCACTGATATTTGGCGCTTCAATTGCAATCATAGCAATCGCTCATTATTACTTGTGGATGAATGCAGTTTTGGCATTCTGGTTAGCTTACATCTTGACTCGTCCGCTTGGAGCATCTATGGGTGATTTACTATCTCAATCTGCTAAAAATGGAGGCTTTGGTTTTGGTACTGTCGGAACCAGTATGCTTTTTTTGTCTATAATAGCGAGTCTGGTTATTTACTTGAGCCTTAAGCAGAAGAAACCAGCCCTACTGCCGATTGACCGACAAGACTGATTAGCGATCGCCTTTATCCTGCTGGCAATTGTCCTATTCTTTTCCGTGCGAAAGGATAAAAAAGTGCGTCACCCAATTGAGTGATGGGTTTAAGCAGATAGATGACCATGACATAAAGATATGAGGATCTTAATAGTTGAAGATGACGATCGCATTGCTAAACCCTTAGCCGAAGATTTAAAACACCAGCATCATGCTGTTGATATTGCTGATGATGGGATTGAAGGTTGGGAATATGCCGAAGCAGGTAATTATGATTTAATTTTATTAGATTTAATGTTGCCGCGTTTAGATGGAATTACTCTTTGTAAACGGTTACGTGCTGCTAATTGTAATGCTTTTATTTTGATGTTGACAGCACGAGATACAACACCAGATAAAATAACTGGACTCGATGCTGGTGCAGATGATTATTTAGTTAAACCATTTGAACTAGAAGAATTAGCAGCACGAATTAGAGCTTTATCTCGGAGAAGCCCAGAAACTCACCAATTAATTTTAATTCACGGCGATTTACAATTAGACCCTAACAATTATCATGTAACTTATGCAAGTAAGCCCTTATCATTAACACATAAAGAATACATGATATTAGAATGCTTTTTGAAAAATCCTACTCAAGTTTTAACTCGCTCGGCAATTTTAGATAAATTGTGGGAGTTTGATAAATTATCTGGGGAAGAAACCGTTAAAACTCACATGACAAATTTAAGAAAGAAACTCAGAGCGCTAGGAAGTTCAGAGGATTTTATCGAAACTATTTACGGTTTTGGTTATCGCCTGTGTCGTAAATAAATCCAATTCGCAATTAAACTCAGACAGACACTCCGGGGTGGGATTTTACCTACCAAGAGAATACAAGAATTTTTTCGCCCACAAGGGGCGAGGTTTTGAACCTTTACTTTTTTGATAAATGTAAATTTAGCTGATGTTTGAAAAAATTCGCCGTCGTTTACTGTTATCTTATTTAATCGTTTTATCATTAATCTTAGGTGGATTTGCAATTGCTGTTCGGATTGTCTTCACTCATAGCCTCTATAAACAACAAACACAAAAACTTTATGTCTTAGCACAAGTTGGCGCTGCTAATGCCGAGTTTAATAACGGTAAAATTAGAATTGAAAATGACTTACCTCAAGATAAATTGTTTAAAAATCATCAAGAATTAAACTGGTTTGATACTAAAGGTAATCTCATAGAGAAACAGGGACAAGATATTTTAAGTTTACCTACTCATGTAAAAGAAGGAGAACAAATTAATCCAGTTGGTAAAAATCGCATTCAGTCTGTTACTTTAGCAATTATTAATAGTGATGATAAACAATTTATGGGATATGTAATAGCTAGCCAATCTCTAGAAGAATTTGATGAAACTTTAAATAAATTAGATTTGGGATTAGGCGGTGGAATTGTTGTAGCTTTGATTATTAGTGGTGCTGGTGGAGTTTGGCTAACTCGTCAAGCGATGCAACCAATTGAAGAAAGCTTTGAACGGTTAAAACAGTTTACTGCTGACGCTTCCCATGAACTCCGTAGTCCTTTAATGGCGATTAAAAGTAATGCAGGGGTAGCACTCAAGTATCCAGAGGGAATGCGAGAAAGTGACGCAGAAAAATTTCAGGCTATTTCTAGTGCTACTAACCAAATGACTCGACTTACAGAAGACTTACTATTTTTAGCTCGTTATGATAATATTCCTAACCACATTAAAGAAACTGTTAATCTTAGTTCAATTTTAAATAAATTAATGCAACTATATCAGCCGCAGGCGAAGGCTAAACAAATTAATCTGAAAGGTCAATTGAATGAAAAGCTTTATTTGTTAGGTGATCCAAATCAGATAACACGATTATTTACTAACTTAATTCAAAACGCTATACATTACACACCATCAAAAGGGACAATAGAAATCATAGCTAATCGTAGTGTTTTCCATCTAGTCATTAATGTCCAAGATACGGGTGTAGGAATTGCACCAGGAGATTTAGAAAATATTTTTGAGCGTTTTTGGCGAGTAGATAAATCACGTTCTTATAATTCTGGTGGTTCTGGTTTGGGATTGGCTATTGCCCAAGCTATTGCTGAGAATCACGGTGGATTAATTACTGCCACAAGTCAATTGGGAATTGGTAGTTGTTTTACTGTGCGTTTACCAGTAAGTTCACTTAATGAATGTTTTTGAAGAAGGCAGCTATGCTGGAGGCAGAGGGCAGGTGCGATTCGTTCAGATGCGGATTCAAACCCTCTTCTGTTCGAGAGCCACCAAATTTTCTTGTTTTGTGGGGGTCTTAAACCCTTGCTCGAACGAGAGCGCGCAAAGGGTGACGCTCCTGCGTCGCTAAGGCTAATCTATCGGGCAAGAAGAGTTGGGATAAATTCCTTCTGCCCTCTGCCCTCTGCCTTTCTTGATAAAGCTTTTATAGTTCTACCCATCCATATAAATCCAAAGCCTGTAAACCTACGCTTAACAAATTCAGGTAAATCTTTTCGAGTTCTTTACTTTTAGTGTGTAAAGTGCAACTACTTACCAGAGATTACTGATTGATAACCATAAATTTTAGTTTTAATTGTGCTATTGAACAGTGGTTGAAAAACATAACTCAACATCCATCTCTTACTTGGCTTTTCCCTATCTCTACCTTTAGCGATATAGAAAGCTGATTCCAGTAGAATCTGTCAATAATGTTGTACTAAATTTCCAAGTTCTTAACTTTTGTTATCCAGAGTAAATTTGCTCACTATATTTTTCAGGAAGGTTAACATGAAAAAGCTAATTCATGCTGTTGCATTAACTTTAACAATTGCGTCTTTATCATCTGCTGCCTATGGCACAACCACGACGAAAACTAGCAGATTCCCTAACATTGTTGGAGCAGTGCAATTCCCTCAAAATAAGGCGAAAGTTGTCAGAGATTCTTTCCAGCTAAAAATTCCTCAAGATAGCAGAGCTTTATCCCAGATGACTATTGCTGTACCTCAAGGTTTAACTGTAAGCAATGACATTAACTTATCTGACCAGTCTGGTAAAAAGATTGCTGCGAATATTACTGTCAATGACAGAACCATTACAATTGCTTTCGCTCAACAGGTAGTTCCTGGAACTGAACTCAACATTGATCTGAATCGTGTCTTAATCTCAGGAACTTCTAATGCTTGGCTCTATCCGGTTTCTGTCAGGCTTGTGGGGCTAAATGCAGATATCCCAGTGGGTGTATTTCGGCTACGAATTTACTAACAGGTGTTTTTGGTAAAAAGTTGAACAGCAATTTTAGCCGTGATGGTTGTGATAAGAGGAGTATGACTGCGGGTGTCACGTGTATTAATATTATCTTTATGCATAACAATTGAGTCGCTAGGATGTTTATCCGTTTCCTTGCCAGTATTTGCTCAGACAGCTAGAGTATCAAACCTCACCTTGGAGACTGCAATAAACCAAGCTGAAGCCAATAATCCTCAATTGCTGGCAGCACAGCGCAGTATTTCTGTTGCTCAAGCAGGAGTCGCCGTCGCCGGAGTTATACCAAATCCCCGACTAGCCATAGATATACCTTTTGGTCAAGCTGAAACTAAGCGTACTATTGGTATCGAGCAACCGATTGAACTGGGTGGTAAACGCGGAGCGCGTCAAGCTTTAGCCAACTCCCAGGTGCAACAAGCCCAGTTACAGTTAGACTCTTTACGTTGGCAAATTCGTATTCAGGTACGTCAGGCTTATGCAGAGTTAGCGATTTCTCAAGGAGCGCAGCAGAATACAGAACAATCTCTTGCGATTAACAAACAACTTGTTGATATTGCTAAGATGCGTTTTCAAGCAAATGATGTGGCACGAGCAGATGTTGTCCAAGCTGAGTTTGCATTTGCTCAAGCCCAGCAAAAACTAGAACCAGCAATTAACCGCGTTCGTCAGGCTAGCATTCGTCTCAATACCCTTTTGAGCCAACCTACTGACACAGCGATTAATTTAGCGGATAGCGAGGCGTTCCGATTTTCTGGGAAAGACTCACAGCCAGGATTGGCGATTTTAGCAAAGCTTCCAGATTTAAGGGGATTAAAAAAGTTAGCGAAAGCGTCACGATTAGATTTAGCTCTAGCTCAACAACAAATACAAGTTAATCATAAACAGATTCAAGTGGCTGACTCAGCCCGTATTCCAGATATCACCTTGGCAGCATCTTATGTTTGGGACCCTGGTTTAAGTACAGATGGTGCGCCACCTCCTACGACGACAACGGCCGTCATTTTGGGCGTGCGAGTGGATTTGCCTCTGTTCAATAGCGGAGGGAGTGGAGTTAGACAAGCCCGTGCTAATCTTTCTGTGGCTGAAGCACAGAACGCATCTCTAGAATCACAAGTTGATTCTGAGGTGGCAACAGCCTACGAAAATACCGTGAGTACCCAACGAGTATTAGAACGCGATCGCACAGTTTTATTACCGCAAGCTCTAGAAGTTCTCAATTTATCCCGCAAAAGCTATGAGTATGGTCAAACTGGTTTGAGTGATGCTTTGCTCACACAGCAGTCTGTGCAAGCTGTGTTTGATAACTTCTACACTGATATCCTCGCCTACCAGACGGCTTTAGGCGCACTAGAGCAAGCCGTTAACGCTCTTTTATGTCTCTGGTGAGAGAAAAATGCTCTGATTTGCTGAGATTTTTGAAACTCCTTGAAGGCTGTGAAGAATGCAGACGCTGCTATGTCGGAAATATTGGGATTTATCAAATATATCTGT
>NZ_NOLK01000128.1:0-23893 GCF_002245985.1 Nostoc sp. 'Peltigera membranacea cyanobiont' 232 | reverse complement strand
CCCTTAATTCAATTCGTTCGGATATTAATTTTTTGGATTAGCTGATTAACTTGCTCAACCATTTCCTTGTTGTCTTCAGCTTGAAATAACTCTCTGGCTTTTTTGAGATTAACGATCGCTTCTTCTAGCTGTTGTTCTCTTCCTAAAGTGATTCCCAAATTATAGTAAGTGAAGGCATCGTTGGGTACAAGGCTAATGGCTTTTTTGTAATGTGCGATCGCTTCTTGGGGTTTACCTTGATCGTCCATCGCATTTGCCAAACCTGTGTAAGCTTGTGCGTGTTTTGGATCGAGGCGAATCGCTTCGGTATAATCTGCGATCGCTTCTGCAAGCTTGCCTTGAGCGTAAAAAGCGCTTGCTAAATTATAGTGAGCATCTGCATAGTTGGGAGCGAGGCTGAGGGCTTTCTTATATTGGGCGATCGCTTCTTCTAGTTTGCCTTGAGCATAGAGGGTATTTCCCAAGGCATTATAACCTGCGGGATTTTTTGGATTGAGGCGAATGGCTGCTGTATATTCGGCGATCGCTTCTGCTGGTTTTCCTTGAGCATATAAGGCGTTCCCTAAGTAATAGTGAGCGTCTGCATACTTGGAATCAAAGCTAATGGATTTTTTGTACTGAGTAATTGCTTGTTCTAACTCACCTCGATCGTACAGAGTATTTCCCAGACGCGTGTAAGTTGGGGCATAACTGGGTTTGAGGCGAATAGCTGCTGTATATTCGGTGACTGCTTCGGTTAACTTGCCTTGAGCGTAGAGGGCATTTCCTAAGTTATAGTGAGCGTCTGCATAGTTTGGTTCGAGGCTGAGAGCTTTTTTATATTGGGCGATCGCAGCTTCTAACTGATTCTGCCTTGCTAAAGTCAAACCTAAATTAAAGTAGGCTCCAGACTCTTGAGGATTGAGGCTGATGGCTTTATTGTATTGTGCGATCGCTTCTTGTGGTTTACCTTGATCGTCGAGAGTATTTCCCAAGCCAATATAAGCTTGTGCAAAGTTGGGTTGCAGTTCAATTGCCTTCCGAAAAGCCGCCTCTGCTCCTTTTAAATCTCCTTGTTTATAGAGATTATTTCCTTGCTCGAAGTTAGCCGCTGCGTTTTTATTCTGAGGAAGTGCTGCTCGATCTGAGTCTGGAATTTTTGCTAAAACAACGCCAACATCTTTACCAAATACAGTATTCCCGTTACTCAAACACAAGCAGATAATAGCTGCTACCAATAGATTCTTGTTTTTCAGCATTTTTCTTACCTTATCTGCTTGGTTTACATATAATATCAAGTTCGGCTAATTACCATCATCAAAATACCCCATCCCCACCCTTCTTTGCTTACTCTTAGGGGATAAAAAGCCTAGTAGCGCAAGGGAGAATTCAAAATTCAAGCAGGACGCTCCAGGATGAGCTAACGCTGCGCTAACAAAATTCAAAATGAATACAGCGTAAGCGTTTCATTGATTTAGAATCGGTGGTTTATTTACGCTGTATTGTACTAGCTTTGGTAGAGTTATAGCAGGAATTATATAAAAGATTGACTGCAATTTGTGGTAATACTGCGAAATTCTGGGGGGCATTATCTTTCCTAATCCGACAATCATCTAGGCGTGCGATCGCAGGATAAATTTCGGTGAGGAATTTTAGCCGTTATTTTCCTGCTCAATGATGCCAGAAAAATAGTTGGTCAGGAAATCAACGAAAGTCCTAACCTTGGGTGATAGGTATCGCCGACTCGTGTATACAGCATTCAGAAAGGTTAAGAAGGTATATTCCGGCATCAGCACCTCCAATTGTCGGCTGGTAAGATCCTCTTCAATCAACCACACTGGCAAAAATGTTAACCCCATACTGGCTAAGGCTGCTTGATACAACATGCTAGAGCTATTAGAGCGCATTGAGACTTTCATTTTGACTATCTCCCGACCGTTCGGGCCACTGTGGAACACTAGTCCATCGTCAAACTGCGAGTAGGAATAGGCGAGGAGCAAGTGATTTGACAGTTCGTTGAGGTTTGTGGGGTATCCATGCTTAAGTAAATAGTTAGGTGAGCCGACCAACTGAAATTGAATCGGACAAATGCGGTGCAACAGCAGTGAAGAACTGGAATTGTTCGTGACACGTAATCCGAGGTCAAAACCTTCTTCCACTAAGTCTACTACTCGGTCATTCAGATTCAAATCTAGCAGAACATCTGGATAGCGAGAGCGATATTCCGCTAAGGCTTTGGCGAACAAAGGGTTGGCGAACCAAACCGGGGCAGTAATCTTGAGTACACCATGCACGGCAACTGCCGATCTCCTCACTGCTGCCTCTACCACTTCCAATCGTTCAAGTATTTCTTGGCATTGCTCGTAATAAACTGTGCCAATTTCAGTCAGACTCATGTGCTTGCTCGTCCGATTCAACAGGCGTACCCCAAGGTTTCGCTCCAAATTCATTACATGCTTGCTAGTCATGGCTGTGGATAAGTCGAGCCGTTCGGCGGCGGCTACGAAACTTCCTGACTCCACGACTTGACGAAACACTTTCATGCTGAGTAAGGTGTCCATCGTGATTCCAAGATTTCCTTAAAGGAAATATCCTATCAACAAAACTGCTCTTGTTCAACTAATAGGAAATTAATAGGATAGAGAAACAGCAGGTTACTACTAACCTAAACACCTAAATTTTCACAGGAGATAGCAATGTCTGAAACAACAAAGATTACTGTCCTCGATAACGGCCCCTTCTTGGTAGCTGGTTCATTTGTCGTTACTGATGCGGTGGGTCAACCCTATCATGCCGATCGCGAGCAAATTGCTTTGTGCCGATGTGGTCGCTCAAGCGGCAGTCCGTTTTGTGATGGTACACATGCAAAGATTGGTTTTTCTGCCACTGAGAGAGCCGTTCCGCAGGTACAAGACTAAGAATAAACTTGTCGGGAAATTTCTTCATGCTTAATCTTTATAGACAACATAATGGTCATGAAAAAAACAGTTATCGCACCTTTGGATTTGGATACAGTAGATAGCCCTACACCAAGCGACTCTACGCGCAAAATCATTCATCATATTAGGGGGCAACGCAGCGGCCCAATTACTCGTCTGGTGAGTCCATCTGATATTGGAGAGCTAATCAAGCCGTTCGTGTTCCTCGATTATTTTGAGGCGCAACCTCTGAGTGCATCTGGCTTTGGATGGCATCCCCACTCAGGCATTGCGACAATTACCTTTATGTTGTCGGGTGAAGCATCTTATGAAGACAGCACAGGCAAGCAAGGTATTCTTCCACAGGGAGGTGTTGAGTGGATGCGTGCTGGTAGTGGTGTCTGGCATAAAGCGGGAAGTATTGGCAGCTCACTTATGAAGGGTTTTCAACTTTGGATCGCCTTACCGCCTGAGCAAGAGCTTGCTCCTGCACAAAGCGTCTATCTGCCTCCCCATGAGGTACAGGAGTCAGGGGCGGTGCGTGTGATTTTGGGTCGGTATGGAACTGCAAAAAGCCCTATTGCTGCCCCGCCATCCATAAACTACCTTGCCGTGCGACTTAAAGATGGCGAACACTGGCACTTTGAACCAGATGCAGGTCATACCGTGGGCTGGGTCGCCGTACAAGCCGGAATACTGCATACTGGCGATCGCACATTGGCATCTGGCGAACTGGTGGTTTTTGATGAATCAGATGCTGCTATCGATTTCCATGCCCAAGGTGACACTACATTTGTGCTTGGCTCTGCCATTAAACATCCACACAATCTAGTATTGGGTTCCTACTCGGTTCACACTACTCTAGATGCTTTACATCAAGGCGAAACTGGGATTAAACGAATCGCTCAACGACTTCGGACTGAGGGTAGATTGCGCTGAGTAAAATACTTCTGGTGATGTTCCCCCTCTGGCTTTCTCCCTTCTTTACAAGCAGCAACAAATACAGTCTCCGATGACTTAACCCCTTTCCAAGTTCGGAGTGCATCTTTGAGATAAGCGATGTCTATGACGGGCTACGCCTACGCTAAACTTGTGTCAATAAGCAAGCATTAATGCGACTTTTTAAGCCTATTGAGAATAAAATGCTTTTGTTGACATAATGTGTTTGCCCTGGGCGACAGCCCAGGAACGAGATATTTTAGCAATTTTTGCGTAAGTCCTGATTAACGCTGTTTTATTACTCTCGTCAGATTAAATTTGAAACCCTATTTTGACGTTCGTCCGCGCAGGCGGACGAGAGTTTGTGTAGCCGCGATTTCTAATCGCCTGGATTATTCTCTCTCCAGAGTCATATAGGACTAGTATTTGATTTCTGAAAAAATCTAAGTATGTGTAGGGTGTGTTACGGAAGCCGTAACACACCCTACACATAAAGGGTGGTGCGTTAAGCCTACGGCATAACACACCCTACGTGTATTTCAAAAATCAAATATGAGTCCTATAGAAGAGGGTTAGGATTAAAAAGTCGTTTTTTTAGGTAATTGCTGATATTTTTATTTCTAAAAGTTTAATAATGGCCGCAATTAATTCTTCTGGATTAAGAGGCTTAGGCAAATGCATCTGAAACCCAGCGTTTAGCGCTTTCTGCTGGTCATCATTTCTTGCAAAGGCAGTCAAGGCAATTGCTGGAATTTGTCCACCTTGTTCTGGGGTCAAAGTTCTCACTTGATTTATTAACATATAGCCATCCATATCTGGCATACTAATATCGCTAACTAACACATCTGGCTTGATCTCTGCTAAGGTTTGTAATGCTTCATCAGCCGAAGATACTGCAATTACAAAAGCCCCATCTTGCTCTAATACAAAAGCAACAAAATCTCGCGAATCAGTATCATCATCGACAACTAAAACCCTGATACCACTGAGGGGTAAAGAGTTAGGAGCTAATATTGCCGAGCCATTTTGTTCATCTGTCAGCTTTGGTATTGCATCTGGCAGAAGCGGCAAGCTAACAGTAAATATTGCCCCTTTACCCTCACCGTGGCTATCTGCTTTGACGATACCGCCATGTATTTCGATGATATTACGCACAATTGCCAATCCCAATCCTAATCCACCAAAATTTCTTGTAGAGGTGCTATCTGCTTGGCGGAAGTAATCAAATACGAATGGCAAAAACTCAGCACTAATTCCCTTACCTGTATCGCTAACTATGATTTGAGCATAGCCATTAGCTTGCTCTAGTCGCACTTTTACTTTTCCTCCCCTGGGTGTAAATTTGACGGCATTAGAAACAAGATTCCAGACGACTTGCTGCAAACGAGTCGAGTCGCCCATAACTTGTCCCACATCTGGTTCAAAGATTGTACTCACCTCAATCAACTTTGTTTCTGCCGCTAAATGCATTGTCTCTAGTGCGGACAATATCGTAGACTCTAAGTTAATCTTCGTAATATTCAGCGTTAGTTTGCCCTGTAAAATTCTGGAGATATCCAGCAAATCTTCAATAAGTTGAACTTGTAAAGTGGCATTCCGCTCGATAGTGGCTAATGCTTCTGCTGTTTTTACTCGGTCTAACCTGCGAGTTTGCAACAATTTTGACCAGCCGAGAATTGCGTTTAGTGGAGTGCGTAGTTCGTGAGAGAGGACGGCTAGAAATTCATCTTTAATTCGATTAGCTGTTTCTGCTTTAGCTCGTGCAACTTGTTCTAATTCCAGCAGGTGTGCCCGTTCTTCAAGTATTTGTTTTTGTTCGTGAATATCTGTACATGTTCCAAACCACTTCACTACAATACCTTGCTCATCTTTGAGCGGTAAACCTCGCGCTAGCTGCCAACGATAGGAGCCATCAGAAGCCTGTTTGAAGCGATATTCATTGTTATACATAATGCCATTCTTTACGGCATTAGACCACATCTCATCAGCATTTTGGATATCATCTGGATGTAATGCAGCCAACCAACCAGAACCCAAGGACTGCTCTAATGTTAACCCTGTATAGTCGCACCAATTTTGATTAAAAAAATCACATTCACCGTTAGGCTTGGTTGTCCATACAAGTTGAGGAATTGCCTCAGCTAGGTAACGGTAGCGTTCTTCGCTTTGTCGGAGAACTTCTAAAATGCGTTGGCGTTCAAGGATTTCTTGTTGTAATTGCTCGTTGATTTTAGTAATTTCATTGGTGCGAACAGCAACCATTTCTTCTAGATGATTTTGGTATTTTCGCAGTTCCTTTTCAACCCGTGAGCGTTCGGCTATTTGTATTTGAAGTTCTTGATTTGCTTGTTCTATTTGAGCAGGGCTAGGAAGTGCTAGTCCTTGTGGAACTAGAGACACAAGTTTTACTGCTGTAATTACAGATATTGTTGCAGTTACTGCCTTGACAAATCCCGATACCCAATAGGTTGGATGCCAAAGTGTCCAAATCTCTATTAAATGAGTGGTTCCACAAGCGACGATAAATGCACTAAACAGCAGAAAAATCCAATCAAAGGACAAATCCTGCCGTTTACGGACAAAGTAAAATAGTGTAGCTGAGATCGAATAATAAGCTAGTGCAATAAACGTGTCAGATAATATATGTAGCCAAACTAAATTTGTTTGCCATAGATAGCAGTTTCCATGTGGAATAAACGATCCTGATGTAAAAATAACAGTCCACAATTCTGATATAATTTCTGACATAAATGCTTGATTATTTTGAATATATAAAATTTACTACTAAATACCTTTTTTTATCAGCCCAAGTTGTTTGCACGTTTGAAATTTACTATTATCCTATCTTGAGATAGGAATAAGAGAATGAGTGAACAAACCGCATACCCCTGCGGGGAAGCAAGCTAGGCGCAGTGTCTAGTTAGAGAAGGATACATTCGCGTAGCTTCTTGTAGAGAAGAGCGCAAAGTTAAGAGGATTATAAAAGTTTTTTGCATTAGTAATGTGAACTTTTTAAAAATGGGTATACTGCCTCAGATTGCAATTATAAGGGCTATGAAGGGAGTGGTCAAACTCGCGAAAATTGGGGATATAATTACGGCAGATATGAGGAAATTTCCAAATAAAAACCATTCTCACCATAAGAATGATGGGAATGGTAAAAAAGTTAGGAGACGAAACAGGAAAATTTAATCTCTGCAATTCTTACTCAACTTAAGATTGACTTGACTTAATACTCATTTTATCTAACAGTTGAGTGATTTTTTGAGCTTTTTCAGGTTGGCGTTGTTTTTCCAATAAATTTTTTGCTTGTAGCAGGTTGGTTTTAGCTTCCTCTTCTCGCTCTTGCTGCATGAGAATATTCGCCAGACGCAAGTAAGCATCAGGATTTTTCGGACTGCGGCGAATTACTTCCCGGAATAATTCTGTTGCTTCCTCTACTTGGCCTTGCTGGTTTAAAACATCTCCTAAAAACAAACGCACTACATCATTAGTAGAGTTGAGGGAAATCACTTTGCGAAAGGCTGCTTCTGCACCTTGGTAATCTTTTGCTTGAGCAAGATTGATTCCTTTTTGAAACAAGTCTGAGGTAATCAAAGTTTTCCAAGCGAAATAGCCCAGGATTGACAAACTCAAAACAACTACAAGAGCAGCGATAATAGAACTGGTAGGAAAAGTTTCTAGCATTGTCTAGGCCAAAAGGCAGGCGATAGGAAAAATCAGATATTCGATAAAAAATAGTTTCCAGATAAATTGGTAGAATTGAGCGATCGCACTTTTATCTTGTAAGTCTACCGTTGAACTCCGCAACCACATCCAAACCAGCAGCCCTAAATGAGCAACTACCAGAAAGATGGGGTTAACTGAGGCGATGTGTAGCACCCCAACTAGAATTATTCCCAGATAGCAGACAGTTATCACCCAAAGAGCCAGATTAAACACAGCTTGGGGGCCCAGTTCGATCGTGAAAGTAGTAATATTGTAAAGGCGATCGCCTTCTATATCGGGGATATCTTTAAAGATGGCGATCGCAAAGGTAAACACCAAGATAAATAACGTCAGCACCCATACCACAGGCGGAATTATTTGGCTTTGTTTCAGCGCCCAACTGTAATGCAAATACAATCCTAAATTAACAATCGTGCCGCGCACCGAAAAAATACACAGCGCCGCCCAAAATGGAAACTGTTTTAAGCGAATTGGCGGTAAAGAATAAGCAGTACCAATAGCCAAACTAATTGCCACCATCCCAAATAAGAATGGCCCAGTTAGCCACGCCACTACTAACGCCAAAATCCCAGTCAACGCGACAATTGATTGCCCCGTCTGTTGAGAAAACTCACCTGATGCCAACGGTAAATGAGGTTTATTAATCTTGTCAATATCAACATCTTCTAATTGATTCAGCCCTACAATGTAAACATTGCCACATAAACAAGCAATCCATGCACCGAAGACAGGAAGTAGGGAGTTAGGAAATAAAGAATCAGGATTATTACTAATAGCAATGGCAATTAAATACAAACTCAACACACTCAGACTTGTGCCAATAATCGTGTGAGGGCGAGAGAATTTCCAGAAAGCGTATAACCAATGGAGATATGATTGAACAGGTTTGCGTGGCAAAGGGCTGTTTTGAGAACTCTGGCTCATGAGTACCTTAGATTCAGATTCCGGCTTATTGTTAACTCTGACTTTTCATGGGATTGGGAAAACCTCACCTCTATTCCTCTTTCCTGCTCTTGAGAAGCTTTGAATTCTCTCCATTCCCTACAAAAGTTGGGGACTGGGGGATTAGGTTTCGTGTTAACTTTTCCCATTGCATGAATTGTTCAGATTCTTAACTATTGTCACAGAATTTGGTCATTAACAAGAGCTTTACTAGAGGAGGTAGTGGTGGCATAGCCCGCCGTAACCCTACTCAAAAGCTAGCTAGGCGTAGCGAATCTATCTTAGGGAAGACTCTCAATCTTGAAAAAATCTGACAACTAATTCTGCACTCCTGACACTCCATAGCGCTACAATCTATCAGAAAAGCAAAGAAATAGTTAAATTATGACAGCTAATTTGACACCTGTAGCCAAATTTGACTTTGTTACCGTGCTATCACAGGCCGCGGCCGCATATCGACGACAAAGAGATACACGCCCTATTGCAGAAAGATTAGTCAATGCGTTACTACAATCAGAAAAATCTGCCAAGCAGCAACATTTAACTTATCCCTTTGAATCTCTTCTAGGTAAATGGCAACTTTGTTTTGCTACTGGCACCAAGAAAGTCAGAGAACACGGAGGAATTGGATTAGGGAAGGGTTTTTATGTACCCAAGTTTATCAGAATCCATGTTTCCTTTAATGCGACTTTAGAAGAGGATTCAGACAGGGGCAAAATTTGTAATCAGGTTGAACTTGGGCCAGTTTTATTGAAGCTCACCGGGCCAGTACAATATACACGGAAGAAAAATTTATTGGCGTTTGACTTTAACCAGATGATTATCAGTCTGTTTGGTCGTGTTCTTTACAACAGACCAATTCGTTCTGGCAAAGTTAAAACAGAAGATTTCTACAACCAGTCCATAGCTCAACAGCCCTTCTTTGCCTTCTTTTTAGTGAGGGAAGATTTGATTGCAGCTCGCGGCCGTGCAGGAGGTTTGGCATTCTGGATTCGAGAAACTTAAAGAAAGTGGATTTTAGATTTTCGCCAGGCATCAAACTGGACGACAACCAGACAAAATACTGTGTATATTGACCACTTGTCCAATGACTGCGATCGCAGGCGCACCAAATCCAGTTTGCTCTACCTGCTTTACAATTGTCTCTAAGGTTCCAATTAATTCTTCTTGTTCTGGGCGCGTACCCCAGCGCACCAAAGCAATGGGTGTTTCTACTTTCAACCCAGCTGTGCTTAACTGTTCCACAATATAAGGCAAATTGTGAATTCCCATATAAATTACAATGGTTTCGGAACCGTGGGCGATCGCATTCCAATTCACTTTCGGTCTATACTTCCCCGCCGCTTCATGACCAGTTACAAATGTCACCGAAGAACTATACAGTCGATGAGTCAAAGGAATACCGGAGTATGCCGCAGCCGCAATCCCCGATGTAATACCGGGCACAACTTCAGTTGATATCCCAGCGTTGACTAATTCTTCCATTTCCTCGCCACCGCGACCAAAGATAAAAGGATCGCCACCCTTTAACCGCACCACAATTGCACAATCCTGCGCTTTATCAATCAGCAATTGAGTTGTTTCTTCCTGGAATAATGAATGCTTACCCCTGCGCTTACCAGCGTTAATTTGTTCGGCTTGGGGATTAATCATTGCCAAAATTGCCGGACTGACTAAGGCATCATAGATAACGACATCTGCACATTCCAACAAACCTTTCGCCTTCAGGGTTATTAATCCTGGATCTCCTGGCCCCGCACCTACTAAATAAACCTTTCCCAAATACTTGTTCTCCTGTTTTTCTGTGCGGTTCATCTATCCGTTAAATCCCAAATTAGCTCGGCTAGTTCTGCACTTGCTCCCAGTGGCTGCGCCAATTGGAAATTCACCGCCGGAAATTGTAATTTTAGCTCCTCTATGGAGGCTGCGATCGCATCGGTTATGCCACCAGCGAATAAAAAGTATGGCAAGATTGCAATTTCTTTATAACCATCAGTTACCAACTCTGTCACTCGTGATTCTAAACTAGGAGGCCCAGCCCAATAAGCAGCCACTGCTGACAAACTCGCCGCCATTGCTTCTACAGTTTCTTTGGAACCCGGGCGACGGCTACCATGAGCTAAGAGAATCCATGCTTCTGCTTTTATAGTAGCTATTTGCTTGGCCAGCAATTTCTCTAAATTGACGTGAGAACCTAAATATGGTTGCAACTCAATCATGATATCTTGACCAGTTGCCTGTTGTGCTAGCGCTACTTCAGCTGGAATATCTGTCATCACATGCACTCCCGGCAACAGAAATAGGGGTACAATTTTGAGGCGATTCTCATTTTGAGATGGTTTGCGATTGCCAAAAGCGCTCTTAGCAAATTGTTGAATCTGCTCATGTAAAGGCTGAGGATTCATTTCTAAAGCAGCTATGCCAACCAAATGTTCGCTATTTAATGCATTGTAGTTATTTGGCAATTTGTCACATACCAGCCTAGCTAGTTGCTGCATAGCAACTTCTGGGCGCGGGTCGCGACTTCCGTGAGACACTAGCAGATAGGCAGATGACATCGGCAAAGCTTGAACTCTCAGTAACTAATCTTCATATTTTACTTAATATTAAGCTGGTGGTAATAAGTACTCTAGTGATTATTGAAACTATTATCAATTACTAAATACAAGTATTATAAATCACCTTTCTATCATTTCACTGCTGATTTTCTTATTGTTCTTCGGCAGTGTAAGTATAAAATTGATTAAAAGCTCCCACCGTTTCAAATTTGTAAGAAGGTATCCAAGAATTTATTTTTAAATCTGTACGGTAAATGCTAAAAATCATATAATTTTGTCTTTCTGTAGTTCTGGCAATAACTCCTTGGATTTGCGGGTTAGCGGAGTCAACCAATTGATCGCAATTAAAACGGATTAAATTTTCTATAATATTCGTAGTTTTTTTGCATACATCGGTTTTTAAGTATTTTGTCAACCGTTGCACTGCATATTCTTCATATTCAACCTGACTGGGATTAGTCTTCGCCATTGTCACACCCAAGGCGGCGAGTCCTGCTGCGGCTCCAGTATATGCAATGATGGTTAGGGGTTTCATGTTCACCAAGTAAAATTCGTTGTAATTGTTAGATTTCAGAGACTCTAAATCAATTGAGTCCGTTCCTTGAACACAAACTCTTGATAGTTTGCGAAATTATTGCTATAATTCAAATTGTTGAATGGCGAGCGTAGCCAAGTGGTTAAGGCAGTGGTTTGTGGTACCACCATTCGCGGGTTCGAGTCCCGTCGTTCGCCCTAAGTAATTTAATATTGATAGCTATACTCCTATTGAAGGTGGGTTGCATGGTGTGAACACTCATAACCATCACTTTAACAAGGATTTGTAATCTATAGCTTTACACACTTGGAAGGATTGTAAGTTTACTATAATTCATTAGCTTATCTTATTATAACTTACCTAAGAAATCACTCTTAATCTTAATTCATTGAACTGCGAAAGCATTAAGAACCCTTCTCTACGATATGCTTCGCCTTCGCACAGACTCTATGAGAGGCTGCGTAAGTCCTACTTATAAAAGATTTGATGCTGAATTAAATGAATATCTGCGTCTTCTGATAGAAAATGAGTCATATGATTTATCACTCTTTAATCGAAAGGGAATCGATTATGGCAGGTACACCAAACTTATATAGCAGTCGTCAGATTGAGGCTCAGACGCTGGTTCGTCAGCTAAGGCAATTGCTAGGACTTACACAGGAGCAATTTGCGGCTGAGGTTGGCGTAACACTGGTGACAATCAACCGTTGGGAAAATAATCGAGCTAAACCGCTACCCCTGGCACTCAAGCAAATTAAAGCCAAGCTTCATGAAATGGAGAATTCACCCATTGAAGCTTATCGAACTGGCGCTCAATCTCTACTGCTCGATTACTTTGGTGAAGGGTGATAGGGCAGAACTTATGCTGAATTTTCAAACCTTATTTGAATCAATACCGGGATTGTATCTCGTCTACTCACTCGACTTGATAATTGTCGCAGGAAGTGATGCTTACTTCCGGGCAACGAAGACTAAACGAGAAGAGGTCTTTGGTCGCCATTTGTTCGAGGTTTTTCCAGACAATCCCGACGATCCAAATACTACTGGAGTTCAGAATTTACGTGCCTCGTTAGAAAGCGTGCTGAAGCATCGCCAGCCTCACACGATCGCAGTGCAGAAATATGACATTCGCCGCCCCGAATCAGAAGGCGGTGGCTTTGAGGAGCGGTACTGGACATTAACCAACTCGCCAGTCTTTGATGAAAACGGTGAAATGACACACATTATTCACCAAGCCGAAGCTGTCACCGACTTTTTGCGGGTGCAACAGCAGCGAAATGAGCAAGACTTCCACAAACAAGCGGCTCAAGCACTGCAAGCCAGCGAACAGCAGCTTAAACTTGCCCTTAAGACCAGCAAACTCGGCTTTTGGCAACTTGATATCAAGACCAATGTTCTATCTACTTCTGACCAGTGCAAAGTGAACTATGGTCTACCGATTAATGCTGATTTCTCGCACAAAGTTCTAATGGAGCGGATTCATCCAGAGGATCGGACTTGGGTGCAGGTGGCAATTCAAGATACCATTAATATCAAGGGTACTGATTATGACGTAGAGTATCGCACCGTTTGGGATGATGGCAGCACGCATTGGGTGCTGGTTCGGGGTCATCTAATTTACGACGAGGCGGGCAATCCTGAGCGCATGGTCGGGATTTCAATCGATATTAGCGATCGCAAACAGACTGAAGAGACACTGCGCGAATCCGAACAGCAACTCCGCGCAATTTATGACGGCACACACGAATATATCGGACTGCTGACACTGGACGGAACGCTGCTTGAAGCTAACCGTGCGTTACTCGAATTTGCCGATAGTAAGCGTGATGAGTTGATTGGACTGCCCTTTTGGGAAACGGTCTGGTTTCAGTACACGCCAAACGCATCAGAAACTGTGAGACAAGCGGTAGTAAGGGCGGCGGCTGGCGAGTTTGTCCGCTTAGAAGCGCCAATAATCAACCCTTTGGGTGAAACAATGACGTTCGACATTTCGTTGTACCCAATTCGCAACGAAAAAGGCGAAGTAATTCTCATCGTGCCAGAGGGACGTAATATTACAGATCGCAAACAAACTGAAGCTGACCTCCGGGAAGCCCATGTGCAATTGGAGTCAGCTTTAGCCGCAGGAGCCATTTACACGTGGCGGTGGAAGATTCCTGATAATCTGGTAATCGTGAATGCCACCTTTGCTCACTTGTTTGGCGTTGACCCTGTGCAGGCAGCGACAGGTTTGCCGATCGACCTGTTTGTGCAAGGAATACATGAAGAAGACCGCCCACGAGTAGTCGCTGCCATTAACCAGGCGATTGAAACTGGCGAAGAATTTGTCAGTGAGTACCGGGTTTATACGGCAGTGGGCGAGGAGCGCTGGCTTGCCGCCCGCGGTCGAGTTGAATATGCTGCTGATGGCAGACCGCTTGCTTTTCCTGGGGCACTGGCAGACATCACTGAACGCAAACAAGCCGAAGACGCTTGGCGACTGATTTCCGCCGAACTCGAACGACAACTGCGAAAGTTCGACGCGATCGCCTCTTCCGTAACTGATTTTATTTATACCTTCGATTTGTCGGGACGGTTCACTTACATCAATCAGCCGTTGCTCGATCTCTTAAAGAAGACTTCGGCTGAAGCCCTGGGCAAAAACTTTTTTGAGCTGGATTATCCAAAAGATTTAGCCTCCAAACTGCAAAGACAGATTCAGCAAGTCATCGAAACGCACCAACCGCTCAAAGATGAAACGCCGTACACGAGCGTATTTGGCACGCGTGCCTATGAATACATTTTTGTGCCGCTAGAGAGCGGAAATGGCATGGTAGAAGCGGTGGCAGGTGTCACGCGAGACATTACCGATCGCAAGGAAATCGAAGCGACTGTGAAAGCCAGCAACGAACGGCTGAAGCTGCTTTCAGAAGTTGCTAACGATCTCTTGCTCAACGAAGATCCCAAGCTGTTTTTAGCGGGTTTGTTTGAAAAGGTTTCGACTCATTTGGGACTCGAAGTTTATTTCAATTACTTGTTTCAAGAAGACCAGCAAAGACTTCAGCTACATACTCATGGGGGCATCTCAGAGGAAATTGCTTTATCTGCTAAATTTTTGGAGTTAGGGCAAGGGGTGTGTGGTTATGCGGTGCAACATCGGCGACTTACTATTGTTGAAAATGCCCTCTCAACGACCGATCCACTTGCTGTTAGAATTCAGTCAATCGGGATCAGAGCTTATGCTTGTCATCCACTGATGGTAAGCGATGCCTGCGGCGGGCAAAGCCATCGCATCTTGGGCACTCTGGGACTGGGAACTCGTCAACGCGATCGCTTTACCCGCGAGGAACTCGACCTCATGCAAACGGTTGCCAATCAGGTTGCGGCTGCCTTAGAACGATCGCGCCTGGTTACAGAGCTACAGGCACGCGCTGAAGCGTTAGATCGAACTAATCGCATTAAAGATGAATTCCTGGCAGTTCTCTCCCATGAGTTGCGGACTCCCCTAAATCCAATTCTGGGATGGTCAAAACTGTTGCAGAAGGGAAAGCTTGATGCTGAAAAAACGAATATTGCGATCGCCACGATCGAGCGCAACGCCCAGCTTCAGGTGCAACTGATCGATGACTTGCTAGACATTTCCCGGATTCTGCAAGGCAAAATGAGCTTGTCAACCTCACCTATTGACCTGAATGTAGTAATTTCAGCCGCGTTGGAAACGGTTCGGTTAGCCGCAGAAGCCAAGTCAATCCAAATTCAGACGATTGTCTCACCCGTTCTGGGAGTGGTAGTCGGGGATGCAGGCCGATTGCAGCAGGTGGTGTGGAATCTGCTATCGAATGCCGTTAAGTTTACTCCTATTGGGGGGCAAGTCACGATTGCGCTATCCCAAGTTGAAAATCATGCCCAAATTCAAATTACCGACACCGGAAAAGGAATTCGTGCCGATTTTCTGCCCTACGTGTTTGAGCATTTCCGCCAAGAAGATAGCGCCACCACCCGCAAATTTGGCGGGCTAGGCTTGGGACTGGCGATCGTGCGCCAAATTACGCAAATGCATGGCGGTACAGTCACAGTAGTCAGTCGCGGCGAAGAACTAGGAGCAACATTCACAGTTCAAATTCCGCTTGCACCTCAATTAAGTGAAGCACCAACCTTAGATCGATCGCCCGTTGAGGAGAATGATTTGAGCGGCATTCATATTTTAGTCGTTGATGATGAAACGGACTCGCGGGAGTTCATCACTTTTGTTCTAGAGGAAGATGGCGCGATCGTCACTGCTGTTGCATCTGGGACTGATGCGCTGCAAGCGATCGCTCAATCCATTCCCAACATAATCGTTAGCGATATTGGGATGCCAGAGATGGATGGCTACATGCTGATGCGACAAATTCGTGCCCTTGGGCTTGAGCAAGGGGGAAAAATTCCCGCTATTGCCTTAACAGCTTATGCCGCAGAACTGGATCGGCAGCAAGCGATCGCAGCCGGATTTCAACGTCACATCACCAAACCCATCGATCCAGAAGTTTTAGTGGCGATCGTCGTCGAAATATGGACTTGTATGCTGTTCCCTTAGTAAAACATTGGCGGGTGAAACTATGCGAATCAAGCTTACTATCTCTGAACAAAAATTTATTTTAATTCATTGAATCCTTTAGCTTTAAGATCGACAATTAAATTTTGTTTAGCATCTTAGGAAGTAGGTAATAGCAAGTTTTACAGAGCTTCACAGATAAATATTGAGATTATCAGTGTGCCAAGGATAAAATACACACAAATAAATGTTATAGTGCAGATTGAATCAGGCAGTTGAGGGCGTTCAAAATTGTGCCCTAGCCATTATTATGTCAATTATTTACTAACATCTATCAAAAGAAACAAAAATTGTATTCCTTTAGTTAGATCAAAAAATACTGAGTCATAGATACTTTAAGTAAAGTAGAACATGATTTAAGTGCCTACTAAAAACTTGATATTTGTAGGTACACAGATAAATCAGATTTATCTGTGTTATTTCGTGTTTATATGCGGTCTAACAAAAGGTGGAGGCTTATTTGTCTCGCCTTGAAAATTAACAATGCAAACATCGTTATCTAGTGGAGTCGCCATGTCTGAATTGCTTCAAGCAGTCTTAGATAGTGAAGAAAAAAGTGATTTGCGTTCCTTTATAAGTGAATTACGCCAACAAGAAAAGAAGTACTTGCTGCGGAACGACATCCTCAATGTATATAGTGAGTATTGCTCAAAGTCCCAGAAACCGGAGGCTTTTGACACTACCTCTGAGTTAGGCAAACTGATTTACTATACTCAAGAAATTATTCAGGAGGACTCAAAATTCTGTTTCATCATCCGTTCTAAGATTGCCAGCCAAGAAGTTTATTGGTTGACATCAGACTTGAGCATTGAGCCGATGACGGTAGAGGATTTGTTGGATTTGCGCGATCGCTTGGTGAACAAATTTCATCCTAACGAGGGCGGCCTGCTAGAATTGGACTTCGGCCCATTTTATGACTACACCCCAATCATCCGCGACCCCAAAAATATTGGTAAGGGAGTACAATTTCTCAACCGCTATCTATCTAGCAAAATATTTCAAGACTCTAAAGAGTTGCTGGACAGCCTATTAAATTTCTTGCGCCTGCACCACTACAATGGTGTTCAACTGCTGGTCAACGATCGCATTCAATCACAGCAGGAACTTTCCGAGCAAGTTAAAAAAGCTATCAGTTTTGTTAATAATCGCCCCGATGATGAACCCTACGAACAATTCCGGTTCCAATTGCAAACAATGGGTTTTGAGCCGGGTTGGGGTAACACCGCAGCACGGGTGCGGGAAACCCTAAATATTCTTGATGAATTGATTGATTCTGCCGATCCCCAGACCCTAGAAGCCTTCATTTCTCGTGTGCCGATGATTTTTAGAATCGTCTTAGTGTCAGCCCACGGTTGGTTTGGGCAAGAGGGAGTGTTGGGTCGTCCCGATACAGGGGGTCAGGTAGTTTATGTTCTTGACCAGGCAAAGAGTCTAGAGAAGCAGCTACAAGAAGATGTTTTCCTAGCTGGTCTAGAAGGATTAAATGTCAAGCCAAAGGTAATTATTCTCACCCGCTTGATTCCCAATAGTGATGGCACTCTGTGTAATCAACGACTGGAAAAAGTTTATGATACTGAAAACGCTTGGATTTTGCGAGTCCCTTTACGGGAATTTAATCCCAACATGACTCAAAACTGGATTTCTCGGTTTGAGTTTTGGCCTTATCTAGAAACTTTCGCCATTGACTCAGAAAGAGAACTACGGGCAGAATTTCATGGCACACCTGACTTAATCGTTGGCAACTATACTGATGGGAATTTAGTGGCATTCTTGCTGGCGCGGCGTTTGAAAGTTACCCAATGCAATGTTGCTCATGCTTTAGAAAAATCTAAATACTTGTTCAGTAACCTCTATTGGCAAGAATTGGAAGATAAATATCATTTTTCTTTGCAATTCACTGCTGACTTGATTGCCATGAATGCTGCCAATTTTGTGATCAGCAGTACTTATCAAGAAATTGTCGGAACACCGGATAGTGTGGGACAGTACGAATCTTACAAGTGCTTCACCATGCCGGAGTTGTACCATGTTACCAATGGCATTGAATTATTTAGCCCCAAATTTAACGTCGTACCGCCGGGAGTAAACGAGAATAATTACTTCCCCTACACCCAGACTAAAGATAGAGTAGAGAGCGATGGCCAACGCCTTGCAGAAATACTCTTTACTCTGGAAGACCCCGCGCAAATATTTGGCAAACTCGACGATCCTAACAAGCGTCCTCTCTTCTCAATGGCGCGTCTCGATCGCATCAAAAATCTCACAGGTTTAGCTGAATGCTTTGGTCAAAGTAAAGAATTACAGGAGCATTGCAACTTAATTTTGGTGGCGGGTAAGTTGCGCGTCGAAGAATCGGGCGACAACGAAGAACGTGACGAAATTATCAAACTCTACCAGATAATTGACCAGTACAATCTCCACGGGAAGATTCGTTGGTTGGGTGTGCGCCTAACTAAAACTGATTCTGGTGAAATTTACCGAGTCATTGCCGATCGTCAGGGAATTTTTGTCCAACCAGCTTTATTTGAAGCTTTTGGTTTGACAATTTTAGAGGCGATGGTTTCAGGATTACCGACTTTTGCCACACAATTTGGCGGGCCACTGGAAATTATTCAAGATAAGGTTAATGGCTTTTACATTAATCCAACAAATTTAGAAGAAACAGCCATGAAAATTGTGGATTTTATCACTAAATGCGAACAGAATTCTAACTATTGGAATGAAATTTCGCAGCGAGGAATTGACCGAGTATACAGCACATACACTTGGAAAATTCATACTACCAAGCTATTATCCCTAGCAAGGATTTATGGCTTCTGGAACTTTACCTCGAAGGAGAATCGGGAAGATTTGCTACGTTATATCGAGGCTTTGTTCTATTTAATTTATAAGCCAAGAGCGCAACAGCTATTAGAACAGCACAAGTACCGATAATTAGTCATTTGTCATTTGTCATTTGTTATTAGGGACTTCCAGAAAATAAACTATCCAATTTATTCAGATTATATTTTTCTTACTCCCCCTGCCCCTGCTTATACAGCGATTGGTTATTTTTTTATTTGGAAGTCCCTTAGATAAGGACAAATGACTAAATTGTCAATGCCCGCCAAGTTCTTTGACCAACTACTCCATCGGTTCCTAAATTCTGCTGGTTTTGAAAGGCTTTGACAGCAGTCTCTGTCAGTGCGCCATAAATCCCATCCACTTTAACGGCATAACCGTTAGCCACTAACAATCGTTGCAAAACTCTCACAGCAACACCAGAGCTACCGAAATAAAGAGTCGGCATCGGTTGGCTACTAAACTTCTGGAAGTGTCCTGTAGCCTTTGTACGGACTTGACTGACAAACTGAGATTTCTTAGACTCACCTAAGTTAGAAGAAGCTAGGAAGTGATTCTTTTTGCTGATTTTCTTAAGTATGCGTTCTTTCTCTACTGCGATCGCTGAGGTAGAAGCCTGGGAAATCCCATCTATCTGCATGAATTCAGGTGGTGTAACTTGAGCAGTTATCTCTAACTCACTCTGTTTTGACTGGTTTACGTCATTTTCCATCTGAACTATTTGCTGCTGTGGCAAATTGGCCCCAAATGCTTGTCTTATTGTTAACACGCCCGTCATCATCAGGCCAATTTCAGTCATTGTATTTCATTTTACTTCAACCAATATTTCTTTTAACTAACAACATTGCTACTATCCGGGATAATACATACTGACCAAAAAAAGTCATGTAGTAATTTTTTCAGATAATATTGTCATGCTCATATTTGCTCACCTCTAATTCCATCTAATCAGACTAATATCATTAGCTTTGCGCTGTTTTTATCTTTCATCAAGCCATCCACTTGTAAAATATGGTGTTTAAATCAACGGTTTAGACAATAACATACTATACAATCATTTCAGAGTTATCTGAATTCGATGAATGCGTTGCTTGATATGGGCAACGAGCTAGATACCAGTGTCAAACTAAACATAAAGTCTATAGAAAAACCGCAAACTCAAACTATGACTCAGCAACCAACAGATTTAGACAATAAAGCTGTATTTGAGCAGTTGTGGGGAATTACAAAGGAACTGCACCACAAACTAGAGGCTCGTTTTCAATTACACCCAGACCCTTCTGTAGAAGATTTACAGAAATACAGCAGTCTTGATGGCAATATGAAGGGTTCGCTCACCGCTTTTTCAGGGAAAGAAATTGACTGGTTAGTGCATTCGTGGCTAGGAAACCCAGAAAAATCAAACTTTAGTACCATGCGTCTTACCACTTGGTTGAAATCGCATATCCAGGTTCCTCATTTGGCTTTTGAGTTTGGCACACTTCCGAATGTTTTCTTTTATATAGATTACATTCCTCGAACTGAGCTTTTAACCGATTTGGCATATCTCGATCGCTACTATGAACCAGTTAACCAAACATTTTTGAAGTTGCAGGAAGATTCGCGCCTAAAGGCATTTACTAGCAAAAGCGCCTATATTCGCCTATTTCAATCGCCTGTTAGCTTGTGTTACACCAGCGCACCTACCTTGGATACCCTCGAATTGACTCGCACAGTTGCACATGAAACCCTCGATCGCTGGCTAACCTGGGTAGATGCGGCTGAACCAGTGCCAGAAGATGCACGGGAAGCTTTAGCATCTCGTGATTTGGAACTGCGCCGGATCAGTGCTGAACGCGATCCAGGTAATAAATTTGCGGCACAGATGTTTGGATCGGAATTGACAGATAAACTTGTCCGATCGCTTTGGGGTGGCGATCGCTAAATTGGTCATTTGTCCTTTGTCCTTTGCTAATGACCAATGACTAATAACTAATGACTAATAACTAATGACTAATGACTAATGACCAATGACAACTAATCCAGAATCCTACCGCGCCTTAGCACTGCAAGTTACCTGTCATGCAGTCAATCAAACAAGCCATCGCCAAGAAGCGCGATCGCTTATGCAAAACTCCATCAACCGCATAGCTCAACAAATTGCTGCCAGTATCGCTTTCATTGGCTTTGATTGTCGTTTAATTGTACTGCCAGAATATTTTCTTACTGGTTTCCCAATGGGAGATTCTCTCTCAGGATGGGCAGAAAAAGCTTGTATAGAAATGGCTGGTGCTGAGTATGAGGCACTTGGTAAAATTGCCCAAAAGCATAAAATCTTTTTAGCTGGGAACGCCTACGAAATCGATCCCAACTTTCCCGGATTGTACTTCCAAACCTGCTTTATTCTTGACCCTTCCGGCTCAATCGTCTTGCGATATCGGCGGCTGAATTCTTTATTTGCTCCCACCCCCCATGATGTTTGGGATAAATATCTCGACTGCTATGGTTTAGAAGGAGTTTTCCCTGTAGCCAAAACTGCGATCGGTAATTTAGCAGCTTTAGCATCAGAAGAAATTTTGTATCCAGAAGTGGCGCGGTGTTTGGCGATGCGAGGCGCAGAAATTTTTGTCCATTCCACCTCGGAAGTATACAACAAGAGCCTCACGCCCAAAGACGCTGCAAAAATCACTCGCGCTGTTGAAAATATGGCTTATGTAGTTTCAGCCAATACCGCAGGCATTGCTAATATTGCTATCCCCATAGCTTCTGCTGATGGTGGCTCTAAAATCATCGACCATCGCGGAATCGTTTTAGCCGAAACAGGTGCAGGCGAGAGCATGGCAGCATTTGCAGAGATTGATTTAGGAGCATTACGCCGCGATCGCCGCCGACCGGGGTTACATAATTTACTTGCCCGCCAACGCTTTGAACTATATGCCGAAAGTTATCACCAATCACACTTTTACCCCCCTAATACTATGCTGGAGGGAGAAATAGACCGCAAACACTTCCTCCAAACCCAGCAAGCCACCATTGAGCGGTTAGCCAAATTGGGGATAATTTGAATTTGGGAATTGGAAATTGGGGGACAAAGAAATAACCCAATGACAAATAACAAATGAAAAATGACAAATGACAAATAACAAATGACAAATGACAAATGACAAATGACAAATGACAAATGACAAATGACAAATGACAAATGACAAATGACAAATGACAAATAACAAATGACAAATGACAAATGACAAATGACAAATGACAAATGACAAATGACAAAACCAATAGAAGTCCGCAATCCCCGAACAGGCAAATTTGACTATGTAATTATCCCGCCACCCCCAAAGTTGCTGGCACAGCAATGTAAGCGCACTCGCCGAGCGCAAATTAGCTGGCAAAAACTGGGTTTAGAGGGGAGAATAGAAGCTTTACAGCAGTGGAAGGAAGCGATATTATCTGGGCGCGATCGCTTAACTGAAGCCTTGGTAAATGATACAGGAAGATTGTCAATCTCAATATTAGAAATAGACTCCTTCCTCTCTAGCATCGATCGCTGGTGTAGGTTAGCACCGGAATTGCTGCAAGACTCTGCAAAAAGTACAGCAATTCCATTTATTGCTTTGCAACAAACATCTGTCCCTTATCCCCTAGTTGGGATAATTAGCCCGTGGAATTTTCCACTGTTGCTGTCAACCATTGATACTATTCCGGCATTGCTGGCGGGTTGTGCTGCCATTGTCAAACCCAGTGAAATTGCTCCCCGTTTTGTCGCACCACTGACAACAGCACTCAACGCCGTCCCCAAATTGCGCGATGTCTTAACTTTTGTTGAAGGAGCAGGCGCAATCGGCTCTATTTTGATTGACAATGTAGACTTAGTGTGCTTTACAGGTAGTGTAGCCACAGGACGAAAAGTGGCAGAAGCGGCTGCGAAACAGTTTATTCCGGCTTTTTTGGAATTAGGAGGAAAAGATCCTGCGATCGTTTTAGAATCAGCCAATTTAGAATTAGCAACCTCAGCAATCTTGTGGGGTTCCGTGGTCAACACCGGACAGTCGTGCTTATCAATTGAGCGGATTTACGTTGCTGAATCCATATTTGAAAAGTTTTACCATCAATTAGTAGCCAAAGCCCATCGCCTCCAGCTAGCCTACCCCACCGTTGAAAGTGGAGAAATTGGCCCCATCATCGCCCAAAGACAAGCAGCAATCATTAGCGATCATCTCCTAGATGCAGTGGAAAAGGGAGCAGTAATTCACTGCGGCGGTGTAATTGAAGACTTAGGTGGGGGTTGGTGGTGTCGTCCAACAGTTCTCACCCAGGTTAATCATTCCATGAAAGTGATGACCGAAGAGACTTTCGGCCCCATTATGCCAATAATGCCTTTTTCCACAGTTGAGGAAGCGGTCTCTTTGGCAAACGATTCAATTTATGGATTGAGTGCTGCTGTCTTTGCCTCAGAAACTGAAGCCTTAGAAATTGCCCAGCAGATAGATGCAGGTGCTATTAGTATCAACGATGCAGCACTCACTGCCATCATGCACGAGGGAGAGAAAAACGCCTTCAAATTCTCCGGTATGGGAGGATCGCGCATGGGTGCAGCAGCGCTGAAACGATTCATGCGAAAAAAAGCTATTTTAATTAAAACCAACGCGAGTAATGACCCTTGGTGGTTTGATAATGAATCATAAATACTGTCAACAAACAAGGGATAATTTTTTAGAATTAGCTCTTTCAAGGTGGATAACAATTTTGGACAATAAATAACCTCTTATCCCTGTGTTCTCTGCGCCTAATAAAGTTAAATTAATTACTTTTAAACCGCAGAGGCACAGAAGAGGACACTTCCCGCATTTCTCACAAGCTTGAAATGCAGAGGGGCAGAGGGGCAGAGGGGCAG
>NZ_NOLK01000127.1:0-24059 GCF_002245985.1 Nostoc sp. 'Peltigera membranacea cyanobiont' 232 | reverse complement strand
ATTACTCGAACCTTGCACCTAGATGGATTAAATCTTACCCTAGCTCGGATTGTGCCACTTTGTTTCCAACCTGATTGCTGATCAGGTAAGTCCGCTTGTCAATAGCGTTTGAGACGCGCTAACCCTGTAGGATTTATTTTCTTCAACAATCACAAAGATATGGTCATATTTAGGGATGGCTTTGTCGTCTGGTGTCGGAGTTGAAACTACTGCTGCTGTATTTTCAACTACTTGCGGTGGGTTAGTAACTGATTGACTAGATTTTTGTGAGTTGGATAAGCAACTATTGAGTGTGAAGCTCAAGCTCAATAAGCAAATATGATGAAGAGTTGTTTGAAATCTAGGGTGTAATAACATAGATACTGAGTATAAATGTTAAGTATATGTCGAATGATTTGTCGGATCAATAGAAAAAGAATGCCCAACTACCGAAACACCGATTCGCTCTAAGCGCAGGACTTACTAGAAACTGATGTGTTAAATACCACATCAGTTTCTTCATTTGGTGTTTTTTTAGTCCTCGTACTTCCTGCGCTCTTTATCTATTCGGTATTTTTCTATTTGGAAGTCCCTACAGTCCAGTGGTAATGTCTGGGTTTTATCAATCTGAACACCTTGCAGTCGTTGAGGATTTAAACCTAGAACCTGTAATGTAGTTGGAGCAATTTGGGTGGTAGAAACGGTTCGACTGATAGTTTTACCTTGCAGATTGCGGGAAAATCCAGTGCTACCGACAATTAGGGCTACGTGGGTGTCAGCATCAGTAAATCCACCATGCTCTGCACGCTTCTTAGTAGCATTACCAAAGAAATAGCCAGTTTTGAGTGGAACAATAATATCAGGGGTGCGTTCGCTTGTCCTTGGATCTCCCAATCCAGCATTGATGATGCTCTGACCATACAATACCTGACCCTGAGCAGCAGCATCTTCAGTTGAAAATGCCACCCCAGTATTTGGATCAATCGTATGATCAAATGAGTAATTTTTGGACTTGAGCAGCGCTACTGCTTTTCGGACATCAGATGAATTTTTCAAGAAGATCAGCGATGAAGTATCTTGACCTCGCTCAGAACCAATCTGGATGCCGTTTCTTACTAACAGAGCAGCAACAGCAGTCAGGTTTCCATCACCACCAGCAACACCAGTAACACTATCAAATGTACTGTTCAAACCAACAGTTGGATCTTTGACGGGATTTTGCCCGTGCTTGGCAGTCAAAATCACCAAAGTTGAACTGTCTAATCCTTTCTTTTTCAGTTCATCCAAAATCAGACCGATGCTGGCATCAGTATGGGCTACTGCACTTACCAGGTCAGGACGGGCATTTCCATCTTTGTCAATTCCGCCACCATTAAATTGAGAGGCAGTTTCTTTCTCGCCGACGCTGACAGCTTGGAAATTCAAGCCAAAAATTGCTGGAGTGCCTACTTTTATAGTGCCGGAATCATTCAATCCATCGATTTCGTTTAATATCTGCTTAACCTTGAGATCGTCGTAGGCTGAGGTTGTTGCTACACTTGTGAACTGGTTGGCGCTAAAGCCAGCAGGTGGAGTCTTAAACAGAGCCGGATTACCCTTTGTCCCGTCATTAAAGAAAGTAGACGTGATTTGAGAGTTGGTGTTGGAGTAAGGAGTACCTGTTGATTGATCGACTAAAGCCCCAAGGGTATTGGGGAGAAGTCCTGGCTTAGTTGGATCAATCGCCACTGCTGCGTTAATTTCTAGTGAAGAGTAATCGCTAATGCTGCCGACTCGACCCGTTGCCAAATTAAACTTCGTTGGGTCTTGTGTATTTCCAGCGAGGATGGTGTAAGCTGCGGGATGCTTGTCAGACCAAGCAGTACGGAGTCCAGCCGCGCTAGCTATATCAAAAATGGTGTTTACTTTCAGGTACTGGTTGGGGTAAACAGGGTTGCCATTGCGATCGACTGGCAATTGGGTTTTATCAAATCCCTGACCGCCATCTAAGGTGCCACCCTTACCATTATTCCAAGATGCATCACTAGTTTCATCAAATTCTACTACTGTTCCTGGTTTGGCGGTTCCTGCGGCGATTTGGGCAGGAGTGGTGCCTGGAGCATACAAGGCGCGACTGTAGGATAGATCATAAAATACACCAGTTGTGCCGATGTTAGCACCAGTGATATAGTTTAGCTCCCCAGGGAAGGAATCTGATGGTGCAGAAGTAAAAGCATTGGTGTATGTCACACCTTCTCTCTGCAACCGCTTGATATTTTTCAAAGAAGATTGCAGATTAGCAACTGATAGATCCCAGTTGTGCAATCCATCAATCGAAATAATCAGAACATGACTAAAGTGGGCAGTTGTATTTCCGAGACTGATTGCTTGGACACCAGGAATCAGGGTGTTGCTAACAATCGCCGTTGTCAACACCCCAAAAAGTGTTTTTTTCATAGTGTGTAACTAAATTGGAAAGATGGCTTATTATTTCAATAATCTGCAAAAATTCTGAATTCAAGGGCTACTTCTTTTGGCAATGGCTCTCGCCTAGCATTTATCAAAGACTCCAAGAATCAACCCATTGAGAGCATTGAAGAGACAGAGCGAAATATATTCACAGATATTGATTACAAATATGCGCGGGTAATAAATGCTTGCAGTGGGTTTTACGTGATTTTGCTGATTATTGGTCAGCACAAATTTGATTAAATCAATAACAACGTAAGCAATGCAAGTAGACTGAATCTTGCTTTACCAAGTCTTTATAATTACTTCAGATGTAGCAAAAATAAATTCAGGACTATTTTACCCCGTTTTAGCAATCATCCAGATGAACAATAATTGTTAATCCCGCTTTTTATAAGGCTTTCAGAGTTATAGAATTTCAAATTTCGGTAATAATTTTCTGCCTGAGTTTTTAAATTTTCAGTAAAGTTAAGGTTTTGTTAATGTTTAAGTAATGTGATAATGCAGACACCAATGGCGTTGTTGCACGAATCGGAAAGTGAAAAATTTTGGGGGAGATGGGCAGAGCAAACGGATGGTATTTCTGAAACCCTTGCAGCACAGGTATATTGATGAAAAAATTGCCGGAATCATCAACTGTCAAGCCGATTGTGGAGACTAGCTGTTGGTAGAACTGACCAGCGCTATCCAAACCTTGCTGCAATTAGAGCGTGGACAGACAGTGGACGTGCGCGAACATCAATTTTTATTAGCTACGAGTAATATTGAGTACAGTTTCTTTTTCCAGCGAGGGTTGGCAAACCTTTTTTTCAGCCGCAGTGGTGGTTTATTTATTGATCGCTTCATTGGTCAGCAACAGGGAGGGCTCCTTTTAATCCACGGTTACGGTAATGTCTTTGAAAAGTACCTTGCTCCTGGGGAAGTACTCGATGTTGAGCCAGGAGCATGGTTATGGAAAGACTCATCAGTGAAGATGGAGAGCGATGCCGAAGGCGGGCTATTCGGTGTCGCACTCTGGGATTTTCATAGTACCAGTGTACTGCTTTGAAGCAAGCGATCGCTTCCCCGTTGCTTTCGTTTCCTCTAAGAATTTTAGGAGGGCGACACCGATAGCGCAGCGTAAAGCCCGCGGCATGGCAAGGCTATGAGCGACGCTCCTGCGTCGCAGCCCGTCGTAGACATCGCTCTATAGGTGTAACTTTGACTCGAAAAGAATTTTTTGTCAGATGTAAGGGTGGTATAACCTAATATGAGTGTCAAAAGCTACTTAACTCAACGTTTAGTTGCTTCTGCAATGCGTTCCCCAAAGCGTAGTGAAGTCAGGTAATCACCCGAATCTAGCACTGGTTCCTTGTCGCTCATATCGAGTTGGCTTTGACCCATGACACCTGTTCACATTTAAGAGCCATGCGAGTTTCATACGCCAGACTCACATAGTTTTGTGAAGATTTACCCAGGGAAAATATCTAGAAATTCATTGCCATTAATCACTGTTGTCCAGTGCTGATATTTTCCTGGGGCATTCTTTTCTCGTGGATCTGCTTGCACCAAAGGCATAAACTCGTGGTAATGTTCGTTGGCACTAGCCCCCACCATACATCCAGCAGACCAACCTTTGACTTGTTCCCCAAACCCATCACCATCTGGATTGTTAGTAGTGTGTTGATCTACGTTGAAGTTACTACCCTCATCCGGTAAGCGATCAGAGCCACGCAACACTGTAATATCCCCAGTTTGCACCAGAGCCAATTGATCTCCGGTGCTACCGTGGTGATGACCAACGCTCCAGGCTTGGTATTGCCATGCCTTGATATCTGCACACCCTTCCTTGTTCATGGGATTGTCCCAGTAATATTCTCCTGGGTCACAAGTGCCTAACCAATTGCCCGCAAAAGTTGGTACTTTATCTTTGATTACTAATACACAACGTCGGTCATTCCAGACAAATGGTGCATTACCATTCCACTGTCCATTACGGTCTAATCCCCGAAAATAAACGATGTTGATTTCTCCATCATTCCCGTTAGTACTAATATGTTGATTATGTAAGGTGATCCACATCACGGTTCGACTCGGCCAGTCGCCGTTGAGTTGAAATCCTGGTATTAAGTCAGTCGGATTGGTATTGAGCAGGCTAGCAGCAATATGGGGATTTATCCCTGGCTCACTGAGATTTTGAAAATGTTTATAAGCATTTAGTGCCCTGGCAGATTTTGGCCCCCAAAGTCCATCAGGTGAATTTAAGAGCCAAAAATCTTGAAGTCTAGACTGTAATTGCAGTGCCAAAGTCTTGTTTGCAGCGATTGCTTCATCTTCTTCGAGTGCTTTGACTGACCCATTGGCTAAACCATAGAGCAAGGAATGAGGATTATCAGTAGATGTAACTGGCATAGAATTGCTGCTTTCTTTTGCGATCGGAGTAATACTATTTTGTCATTAACAGACTTATGAAACATCTTTAAAAGGGTGTTTTGGGCGCACTGCATGGTATGTACAGCAAATCCGGGAAAATTTTCCTGGATGCTGCGCTCTGGCAATCGAAGTGATAGTATGCCTTGCTGGTACTGGAGATGGAGCAGCTGTAGGGGTGCGATCGCTCTTTCTCGTTCAGGTAGAGTTGCAGTTTGTCAAGGTGGGAGCGCAATCATTGTAACGCTGCTTGAATTAACCTCTGCCGTAATCGGGTATATCGCTCCTGGGATTTTGTAGAACGAATGCACATACCGATCGCCTTCTTGCTGCCAATAATAATCGCCAGCTTCTTGGCACGGGTTAACCCTGTATAAAGTAAATTCCGAGTCAGCATCATGTAATGTTGCGTGTACAAAGGCAAAATCACTACTGGGTATTCAGAACCCTGCGACTTATGTATGCTAACGCTCCAAGCCAAGGCTATTTCATTCATGTCAGCATAATCATAGGTAACATCGCGTTCTTGATACTGTACGATTACTTCCTGTTCTTCAGTATCAATAGTAGTAATAAATCCCACATCGCCGTTAAAAACTTCGCGTTGGTAATCGTTGGTTAATTGAATTACCCTGTCACCAACTCTAAAAATAGTCCCACCCCTGGTTACTTCAACTTTTTCAGGGCTAGGTGGATTAATTAACTGTTGCAGTACATTATTGAGATTACGTGTACCGACTAATCCCCGTGACATTGGTGCAAGCACTTGTACATCAGTAGCAGGATTAAAACCAAGCTGAGGAACAAAATCAGTAATCAACTCACTAATTGCTTGTACCCCATGTTCTGCTTGTAATCCTCCACCATGCCAAAGACAATCAGATTGAGGTGTGTTAGAAATTGATTCAATATTGGGATATTGCCCCCGGTTAATTAGATGCGATGCAGTAATGATTTTGCTAGTAGCAGCTTGGCGAAATACTTGAGTGAGGCGCACCACAGGTACTTTTCTCGAATTAATTAAATCAGCCAGCACGTTACCCGCACCCACCGATGGCAATTGGTCAATATCTCCCACCAACAGGAGTTGGGCATTGTCTGCCACAGCTTGAACCAAAGAATACGCTAGAAACAAGTCGAGCATACTAGCTTCGTCTACAATAATTGCACTATGAGGTAAGGGGTTAGTGCGATCGCGTTTAAAACTGCGAGTCTTGGGGTCAAATTCCAGTAGCCGGTGAATGGTTTTAGCTTCTAGTCCCGTCATCTCGCCTAACCTTTGGGCAGCGCGTCCAGTTGGTGCAGCTAGGGCAATTGATTTACCCATTGCTTTCCACAGTGAGACTATGGTGCTAGTGCAGAATGTTTTTCCCACACCAGGGCCACCTGTAATTACGGTGAATCGAGAGTAAGCAGCCGTCTCTACTGCTTGTTGCTGTTCGGGTGATAGTGAAACTTTGCGGCTACTGCTAAAACGCTCCAACCAAGCGCGGACGCGAGGAATATCAGAACTGATGGGGTAGGTGAGGCGATGGCGTACCAATTGGGCTAAGTTTTGTTCAGTGTAGAAGTAAGTAGGCTTGTAGCAATTGAGTGTTTTTTCGGCATCACGTTCTCTAATTAGCTCATCTTTCAAAGCCATATCTTTAATAGCTTGAGCGATGGCATCTGCTGTTGGTTGATGGTCAGCAGTAGTAAGCAGTTTAGTCACTGATTCAATTAGTTCTGTTTGGGGTAAGTAGCAGTGTCCGTCTTCTGCTGCTTCACTCAAAGCATGAACAAGTCCAGCACAGTAACGAAACTGGGAATCGGAAGGAACGCCTAAATTACGGGCAATTTTATCAGCAGTTAAAAAACCAATGCCATAGATATCAGTCGCTAACTGGTAAGGATTATGGGTAACTGTATCTATGGACTTATCTCCATATTGCTTGTAAATTTTGACTGCGTAAGTGGTGCTAACGCCGTGACCTTGCAGAAATACCATCACTTCTTTAATGGCTTTTTGCTCATTCCAGGCTCTTTGAATCATGGCAATCCGCTTTTTGGCGATGCCGTTGACTTGGCTCAAGCGCTCGATTTGGTTTTCAATAATATCTAGAGTTTCTATACCAAAATGAGCAACAATCCGTTTAGCCGTCACAGGGCCAACACCTTTAATTAGACCGCTACCTAAATACTTTTCAATTCCTGTAAGTGTCGCTGGTTTGGTTTCTTTATAGTTAACAACTTGAAACTGCAAACCATACTGGGGATGTTCGCGCCAAAACCCAGTTAATTGCAGCGTTTGTCCTGGCTGGATATCTGCAAAGCTACCAGTAATTGTAGTAAGTTCCTTTGCACCAAGGCGTTGCAAACGTGCCACAGTATAACCCGACTCTTGAGAGTAATACGTCAAGCGTTCCACTACTCCGGTAATTGATTCATGTTTGGGGGTGGCGTTAACTTGTTGCTGGCTTGGTAGGGGTGTGGTGGACATCACTTGAGTGGAAACGGCGCAGCTATTATACTCGATACTGTTTTAGAAGTAATCGTGTTAGCTCTATATAGTATATATGTACTATGAAAGAAATTTAAGCATTATATTTTAAATATTTCTAGCGTTTCAAAGTAAAGTTTCAAGCCGTTTTTAGTATATACACCCTACTTTTACGAATATATTTAACTAGCGGAAGTTTTCAAGGAGGTCAACAAAATAAATGAATAAGATGGGATTGGTAGTTGCAGCAGTTGTTATCATGTCACCTTTGACCTTAGCTGTAAATAATGTGCAAGCTGTGAACGAGCTAGTATTAGTAACTAAAAGTAATCAACCAGAACAGTCTGTGCAAAAAACTTTTACAAGCCTGATAAATGCTGTTGAACAAAACAACTACACTCAGTTTATTTCTCTTGGAAATGCTGTTTTCAAAGAAGGTATTACAAAACAAACATTTACACAAGTTAGTGGACAGTTAGCTCCTCGCATCAAAAAAGGGTATTCGGCAGTTTTCTTGGCAAATCTGAAGCAGCAAGGGTATCAAGTTTATTTATGGAAACTGACATTTTTTGATGGCAGTGATGATGTCTTAGCTAGACTTAGCCTCAAAGATGGAAAAATAGGTGGATTTTGGCTGAATTAGGCGATCGCCCAAGAGGTCTAATTTTTCCTCTAAGAATTTTTTATGGGCGATCGCCCTTAAGACAACTTGTAAACGTTGCCGCAAATAATATTATCGCCTACCTAAATATAGGTAAGCGCTATTGTTTTATTTCAATTCAGGGAGAAAATATAGTGAAATGAGTTCCCTGATTTCTACTATTAATTAATTCCAATTTAATTGATTACACAGCACTGCGGCTAGTTAACGCGTTCCACAAGAAAACAGCGACAATTGCGCCAAGAACCGCTACTGCAATACCTGGAATGCTAAGACCAGGAGCCGCTAGAGCTAAGGTTCCTGTATTGAAGAATACACCCAGACTACCACCAACAAAAGCACCAATAATTCCTAATAAGATTGTTCCGAGAATTCCGCCGCCTTGATGACCGGGGTAGATAGCCCTTGGCAATAGCACCAGCAATTAGACCTAAAACAATCCAAGCAAGAATATTCATTGTTTTTATTTGATAAACGTTTTTTAAGCGACAAATACACAATAGCAATCCCAACATTGACATTCAATCTATCAACAGAACCAATTATTAATAGCCTTGAGGATGAATGCTATTACTTCTGGTGATATACCCACTAAATCCAATGGATAATCAATAAAAAAGCTCCTAGTTGGTCTAAAATTAGGAGCTTCGTTTATTCATTGCTTGATAATTGCAGTATATGCATTTTTAATGATTTATCTCATCTACTTAAGGAATTAAGCTAAGGTTTGAAAGCCGTCAACGAGCGAGTTGATACCCCACCTGCTACAAAAGAAGCATTCGACAGCAGTTAGTTTATGCGATCGCTCTTAATCAAGAGAGGAAACCCCAAGCGACACCAAACAGCCCGTTTTTAGCATCGCTCCCACTTGGGCAAGAACTGAAAACCCGATCGCTCTCCATCCTTAAGCTCTAACTGATAAATCCGCATTGATGGGTATTCGTCCATCATTCGCCAGTAGTACCCAGTAGGCGGCGACTGCACTCTACTACCACAGCGATACAAAAAGATTGGCTCGTCCTGCTTCATCACTTTCTTAACTAGACTTCTTGGCATTTGTAGGGAAAAGGGAAATGGTCAAGGTATGGAATTTTCTTTTCCCCTTTCCCTTTAACATGCAAACATACACCTCAACATCTTGGCAAAAGTTAATTTTGCAAGATGTCTTTTGAACTAGGCAATCCCGATGCCACCTGTTACACCATAAACTTCTCCAGTGATATAGCTGCCTTCTTGGGAAGCAAGCAACACATATACAGGAGCAATTTCTACAGGCTGTCCGGGTCTTCCGAGCGGAACTTCAGAACCAAATTTCTCGATCTTGTCCTGGGTCTGACCACCACTCGGCTGTAGCGGTGTCCAGAATGGGCCGGGTGCGACTGCATTAACGCGCACTCCGTTGTGGATCATCTGTTTGGCGAGAGATTTGCTGAAATTCTCAATGCCGACTTTGGTCATGGCATAGTCAAGCAGACTCGCTGAAGGTTGATATGCCTGAATCGAAGTAGTGTTAATAATTGATGCTCCAGGCAAAAGATGTGGAATGGCAGCTTTGGTAATCCAAAATAGCGCGTAGAGGTTTGTCTTCATCACTTTATCGAAATGCTCAGTCGTGATATCGCTAATTGATGGGTAAGATGTTTGTGCGCCAGCATTGTTCACCAGAATATCTAAACCGTTCAAAGATTGCACTGCATCTGTCACCAGCTTTTGGCAAAAATGCTCGTCGGTGATGTCACCCGGAAGCGCAACCGCTTTGCGCCCTGATTGTTCAATCAATTGGATCACCTCTTGAGCATCAGCCTCTTCGCTCTTAAGATAGCCGATAGCGACATCAGCACCTTCTCTAGCAAATGCGATCGCAACAGCGCGCCCGATACCAGAATCGGCTCCGGTGACCAATGCCTTCCGACCTGCAAGCTTTCCAGATCCAATGTAGCTCTGCTCACCGTGATCCGGTTGGGGCTGCATCTTTTGAGCAAGTCCTGGTACGGGCTGCGGTTGTTGAGGAAAGGGCGGAGCGGGATATTGCTGCCGGGGGTCTTGCATCTTTAATCGATCGGATTTCATCACTTAGTTGTTTTGATAGTTTTTGTTTTTGCTATTCTTGACTCAAGTATCAAGCATTGAGGAGAACGATTCCTCACCCTTTAAGCAGAATAATGTTCTAGAGTATGCACCACTAAGGGCACGGGCTAATTGGTGCGTTTGTATTTGTGATCAGGCAATATCACTTGAAAAGCCACGCTTAACTATTGTTTTTATCTCTCTATAGGCTAATAGCCTAATTTCTGAATCAAAGGTAGACTACCATCGGAAAATGTCAAGATTTTGGGATAGCAGCAGATGATTGATCTCTACACCTTCACCACGCCCAATGGACGCAAAGCTTCCGTCATGCTGGAAGAAGTCGAATTGCCCTACAATGTCCACAAAATTGACATTACTACTCAACAGCAATTTACACCTGAATACATCGCTATCAATCCCAATAGTAAAATTCCTGCCATTGTTGACCAAGAAACTGGGATTAAAGTTTTTGAATCGGGTGCAATTTTAATTTACCTCGCCGAAAAAACAGGTAAACTCTTACCCACTGAACAAAAAAGCCGTTTTCAAGTCCTAGAGTGGCTGATGTTCCAAATGGCAGGAGTGGGGCCAATGTTTGGGCAACTTAACCACTTTAAACGCTTTGCACCCGAAAAACTTCCCTATGCCATTGAGCGTTATGAAAAGGAAACTTTACGTATTTATGGTGTTTTGGATAAACAACTGCAAGACAATGAATTTATCTGTGGTGACTATTCTATTGCGGATGTTGCAACTTATCCGTGGGTAGCAATTTATGAATTTCAGGGTTTAACACTCGACAACTACCCAAATGTCAAACGCTGGGTGGACATGGTGCAGCAACGTCCGGCTGTGCAACGCGGAATGCAAGTTCCTTAAATACAAGACCAGGGATAAGTCAACTTGGGTGATGATAAATTATTAAATAATTCAACCCTTTCTCATTCCCAAGCGTACTCATACTGCGAAGAAATAAATTGAACGGGTTTTTATTAGCGATCGCTTCTATTAGAAAGCTGCTTTAGATTATGCCAAAGGGCAGGAGGTTTAAAATTCATGGGTTTGAAAATAGTTTTAGCAGGAGTTGCCTTGGAGCATATCTAGACTGATGAAAGCAAGGATTTATACAGAATACATCTAGGATATGTGGTTTTACGGAGTATAGCCCTATACTATATTTTTCCAGAAGCTATTAATAATGGGCTGTACCAGAATTTCGATTGCTATCAACTACTGTTAGAAGATTCACCATTATGTGCAGTTGTGAATCTGGCTTCTACCATACAACATAAAACATAAAACTGCCCTAGACGTAAGCTAGAGCAGTTTTTGATAGAAGTAAATTATATAGGAGACTTTTAATGTTGTCCCCATTTTATCCATAGTAGATACCGTTATATAATACTATTCACCTCAATTTTCGTACTTTACGCAAAAAAGGAATAATCTTGAAGTTGGCATTACAAAGGTTAAAAGTTAGTACAAGCGAGTGTATTACAGACATCATCCGTGACTTTGAGCTTTTTCCTTAATGGATCACAGAACATAGTTGCTGGTAATGGGGTGCTGAGTAAGGAAATCTGGGGATGGAGAAAGTAGCGACACCGGACAGCCCGTCGTAGACATCGCTCTTAAAGCAAAGCGTAGCCAATGGATTTTCTTAAGGCTGCCGAAAGCCCTGCTGATATAGGCTATTTATTGCAATGATGAGCGGTGTGTTGGTGGGAAATCTTGGGTCAAGATTCGTTTTACAAGCTTTTTTAGGCTGATCCCTACTAAGACAGTTAGGTTAAATTGCAAATGAAATCATATCTCTGCCTAATTCCCCAATTTAGGTGTAAATCTAGGTTAAAACTGCGGATTTTGCCTAAGTCCTAACAAATTTCCGTCAATATCCTTGAAAGTGGATAATTGCACTCCATGACCGACATCTGTAATTGGCCCAACTGAGACTCCTTTTTCAGTCAGGCTTTGACGAGCAGTAACTATATCATTGACAACAAAGGTACTAACAGTATTACCTGGTTCAACTGAGTTACTCAAGTTCAATCCGATTGCAAAGCGTGGAATATCAGGAAAACTAAACTGTCTTCAACTAGGTGTGTCATATTTTTCTTCAGGAACTAACCCAAGCTTGGACTTATACCACTCGGCACTTGCTTCGAGATTAGTAACGTCTAGTTTAGTGACAAAACTATATTCACCAAAAGTATTTCTCAATGTCATATTCTACTGTGCTAATCCAGAACTTTTGTAATATAGCTAATTATAAGCTTTTTAGCATAAAATACTGCAAGCTTACCGATGAATAGTAGTTTATTTTGGCTGGTATACTTTTACTCTAAAAGCCGCGCTGTTACATCTATGCACTCCAATGGCGCTTTCATTTTCATTCGTTTTTTCATTAGCGCAATCGCTTTCAACATGACCCTAATTCCGCAGCCAATTGCCCAACTCATTGCACCGAGGAATATCGAAAGAGTTGCTGATGCTGGCTATGGAATTCCTATTGGTCGCTCCCGTAGTAAATAAACCTTGTTAGTTTGCTAAGTCCAATAAAGAATTCCCGCATTTGAAAAGCGCCTACTAATCTCCGTCTCAAAAAAGCAACGCAACGCCTTCATTGTGTCCTTGTCGTAAACGTACTTCGTTCCGCCAAACTTATTACGCTTGACACTGCGTTTTGCCTCATCCATCTCTAATTTTGATTGCGGATACCAAGTTCGTAAAACTTCTTTTGACCCAGGTGTGAACCGATGCGAGATTAGTTCAAAAGTAAGGTTACACTCAAAATCCAGTGCCTCGTTTATCTGGTCAAACAAAGAACTATAGTGCATCTGCCAATCGTCTATCGGCATAATTGGCGCAATAACTAAGCCTATTGGATAACCACCACCGCCACGCTCTAATGGTAGCGCTAACTGTCGCAATGCATTCAGTCTGGATGTTACAGATGCTGTGCCACCTTCAAACTTGCCAGAAATCGGCGCTGCATTAACACTCATCCGACAACGGGTATGTCCATTGTGTGGTAGGTCAAATAACCCATCCACAACATCAAATTTCGATACCCAACGTAAATGTGCATTACTACGAGTGCCAAAGTAACGAATACATTCAGCAAGGCTTCCAGTTAGATGCTCAATACCCAATGGGTCTGTGTAACAGCTAACTTCAAAACTCGTGTTTTGACTTTGTTGCTCGTAGTTAGCTAAGTTCTCTAATATCTGCGGTAAGTTAGCAAAAACGCGGATGACAGGGGGTCCCGACAAACTACCAGCTAAGTAGCAGTATTGACAATGAGCCGGACAACCTTCAGCAATGTGAAACTGCCAATCCGCAGAAGGTGGAATGGGACTCAGTTTAAAAGAACTGGGTGGTGCAGTAACCACTGCTAAGGTACGCTTGGCGATGTTGTAAGTATCCCGCTCAGACTCACCACGCAGTCCCTTGAGACGATTCTGTGATAATTCTTCGATTGGTAAGTTAAGTGACTCTATACGTGCAAGAATCTGCTGCCCCCAAACCTCATTTAAGGCAGCAGGTGTAAACAGTACCTGTTCCGGTATCCACAATCTTGGCGATATAACTTGTGTATCTGATACTGAAACTTGGTTTGTAATTGTATTCAGCAATATCTTTCTCCGTTATTTAGTTTGCTGATTTCTGCAATTAATTTTCAAGGACTTGCTTAATTCGTCGCTCTAACAGGTCAAGATCCAAACTGCCTTCATCACGGTTAATTCTACGCACAGTCGAATTAACATTACCTAAATTTACCAATAAATCTTGAAGAATTTCTTGCTGCTGCCGTGCTTGGGTAACTTCGCGTGGCTCCTGTACTAAATCACGTACAATGGTATCTTCAGCACGAGAGGCGATAATTGGATCGCTTTGCCCTTGAATGTGAACAAAGGTTCGTCGCCCAGGACCTCGTTCTTCTTCTATTGGTATAACTGCCGTTACTTGGTCAGAACGCACATATTTTCCAAATCCTAAATGGACTAGCTCTGATGAGAGTATTTTCATATAGTTGAAGCCTAATTTTTAAATCTTACTTATATTATAAAATCTCCAAAAGTGACTTAAAGCCATAGACCATACGGGTTATACCCAATTGAAAGTAGTAGTTATATCAATACTTGTCGGGTTTTTGGGAAAAGGGAAAGAAAAAACCTTTAACCCAACCCCAAAAACCAAATTATGAGTTCAAAATGCACAAAGCGAGTAGTATTGGAGGAGTCTGAATCTCAAAAATTACTTGTTCCTTCTACCCTCTACAAGAACTGCCTTCTGCCTTCTTCAATACTTCTTCCCACTGAGCAAATGGTTGATAATTTGAGGTAAGTTAACAATTTCGTGGATCAAGTCTTGTGGACTAAATCCTAAAACCTTCAAGATAATCACGATGACAACAATTGCGATTGCTGTACTGAGGAATGTCTTTAATAAATCTAGTAATGCCCTGAAAATTAACAAAGTGACAATCACTGCCGCAACTAAAATAATTAAATTAACTGGCATATTCTTGCAGGGGTTTATCTCCAAAAATCATTCAGAAGGCAGAAGTACGTTCGCGCAGCGTCCCGTAGGGAAGGCAGAAGGCTTTTATGGAACCCACGTTTTTAAACGTGGGCATTGTTGCAATGACGCAATGCAAGTCGTGGCACTTTCCGCGACGCTCGTAGACTCGCTTTGCAGCCGGCGCTATCGATACAATTCTTTTTTTAAACTGGGCAATAACCCTGCAACTTTAGTTTTTATTAATACTCCTTTCCTTCTGCCAACTGAGCCTCCTGCCCTCTGCCTTTCTTGTAAACCTGGAATTATAGACTCAAGTCTTTGTTCAAAGAGGCTTTTGTGCAATTCTTGCAATTCTGCTAGAGGGAAAGATACTGGAATTACCCTGCCACAAAGATTATAAATCAAAATCAAGGCTGAATGTTTCTCCATCAGAATCTTCTTCTTCCTCCTCTGCAAATGGAGTTGAACTCCAAGATGTGACTTTGTTATCTTCAGTATTAATTGGCGTGAAAGCTACTTGTTGTGTGGGAAATGCACCCTTCCTGAAAGCAAAATAGCAATCAATTATAAAATAAAGCGTCTCCAGGTAACTTTTACCTAGTTGCTGTGATTCTGCAAATATCCGCTCTCGGTAGCTATCTTTGATCCGAACTTTTTCTGGGGTTAAGTCAAGTTTGTCTGCCATTGCGATCACTTAATAGATGTAGTTGAAGCCGTTTTTCTCCAACAGCTTCTTAAATCCTGGTAAGAGACAGCCTCCACCAATCGCCCAGATTTCATCCCCTTGATGCTTGGCATCCAATGTGAGATTCACCACTTTCTTCAAGTATTTTTCATACCAATCTTTTAAAGAAGCACTGTATATATCTTTGATATCGATGTCACGGCTGTATCGGGTATGCCCCATTTCCAAACAAAATCGGATTTTGGATGGGTCTCCGATTTTTCCGCCATTTAAATGTTTCATTTTTTGGGAAATATCATCGATGAGAACTTCTACACCAATGGGGTAAGCGGTGTGAACTTCTCGTTGACCCCGGTTGTAACGAGAATACAGGGTTGTTCCATTGCCAAAGTCTAAAATGGTTAATTTTTTTGGTAGTGGATGCCCAAATAATGCACCCATACCCTCTAGTACAACTTTCAACACTTCTACTTTCACGTCTGATTGTTTGCCAGCAAGTATTGGCTGATATTCTCCACTGAGTACTTTTTGAAGTTCTTCAGCCAGACCAACATCATGTAAGCTGACGACTAATTTTAAGTGCCAAGCCTTACGGTGTGGTAGATGTGCCAATGCGCCCAACAAAGTCAACAACGCATTATTTACTTTATTTTCATTATTGTCTGTGTTGCGGTCAAAATAATTCCCTGTCCGGTAAGCTGACTCTCCGACTGTATAAGCAGTACCGTTAAAAACTACCCTCCCTGGTACGTCTTCCATCTCGGCATTGCTTATATAGCTGGGGACACGAACTACTTCAAAGCCATCGACTAAAAGTTTGAGACTTCCGTAACCGTTATCGAAACCCGCCGGAAAAATTTTTTGTAAGGTGTGAATGTTTGACATAAATACAAAGATAATACACTTTGAGAAAGTGAAAATTATCTGTTGAAGTGATCTGCAAGAGCAAGAGAAAGAAGATTGAAGAAGAATTCAGAAGTCAGAATTCAGGAGTCAGAATAAATCAGTCGGGGATTCAGACCCGCGACTGATTGAAACCACCAAATCGTAGATTTGGTGGGGGTCTTAAACCCGGTTATTCATCCGCCAGTCGCACAGAATTCAATTCTGAATTCTGGCTCCTGACTCCTGAATTCTGTTTGATAAAATAACTTCCCCTTTTTTGCCTAATCTCAAGAGCTTATCATAACCCCTTGGGGGCTAAATGGGGTACAAAATGTTAATCAGTCAAATATACCCCATTTAGCACCTATATGTACCCTATATAGGGGTCAAAATCTCACCAAAGTCTTGAGTTACTATTGGGGTATATATAGCCCCCATATAGCCCCCAGTAAGAATTTTTGAAATCTTTTTTATCAACGCAGCAGAAATTAAATTAGATCATTATTGACCCTTTGATTTATACTTTAATGTCAATAAGATTGTTGAAAAGCAATTCAGTCTTGATCATTAACTTCTTGCTGACTATGTAACGAGTGCGTTACTACTTGCTTACAGGTTCAGCTTTCTCAACTGAATTATCATTCACACCCAAAGTCAATTCCAAAGGAGTTTTTTCCGGGTACGCTTTTACTACTTGTCGATAAACTTCATAGTTAGTAGGTAGCGTCTTCTGAGTATTACCCACTCCAAACGTTGGATTCAACTTGTGGTGATGGTCTTTTTGACGGACGTTGAGTAGATTTCATGGACATCTTGATTTCAGTGGATTTGCCGAACTAGTAGTTTCCAATTTTCTGTTAATCCGCTAACAAGGATTCTAGTTGTTCTAAAAGACTTGCAATCTTCTTAGCTTTTTTGGGATCTGACCACTGTGAAGACTTTAATATTTTCTGAGATATGTCTTGAAATTCTCTCTTCAAAGAAGGAGGTTCCTGATCCTTCGTCTCTTTGATCCAATCACGAATATCTGCTAAAGATAATTTTTCAGCAATCGCTTTTGTCAACAAACTAGCTCTCTTAGCTTTGTCCTTCAGTGTGGCGATCGCTCTAGCTTTAGTGTATTCTATTTGCCCAGAACGTAGTACTTCTATTACGTCAATTGGCATATTCAGTAGAGGTAGCCGACTGACGCGAAAGCTTTCTGGTGATAGCTTACCTACCGTCATAAAGACACTCTCTACAATCTCCCACTGCTTACGGAAAACATTTTCCGTGTTTTCATCTGACCACTCAACTTTCTTTTTATCTAAATGTGCTTTCCTGTTCAATAAGGCAATTACTTCTTTGACAGTACAATCCATTTGCCAGGAAAGTAAGTTTAGTATTCCTTCTGTTTCCTCTATTGGATTTAAATCTTCTCGTTGTAAATTTTCCAATAAGGATAGCTTTAGAGCCGAAGCGTCATCAACGTTTAATATCAGAGCAGGAACTTCCATTAAGCCTGCATTTAGTGCTGCACGATAGCGACGCTCACCCGCAATCAATAAATACTTCCCGTCCCGCTCAGGACGCAACCATAATGGTGATTGCACCCCTAATTCTTTGATAGAAGCAGTTAACGTAGCAAGTTTATCTATATCAAAATAACGGCGTACTTGTTCAGGATTGCAAACAATTTTATCAATTGGTACAGCGAATTTAGCAGTATTATCGTCAATGCTCTCACTTCTTGCTAGTGCTTGTAATTGAGCATTTAGTGATTCTAATTCAGCAATACGCTGTTGCGATTGAAGTAATTGTTCTTCAAATTCTGCTACTTGTGCATTAGCAGAGAAATAGTCATAACTCTTATTTTGTCCTTTGGTTGTCACCTTTATCCTCCTGCAATATAGCTGATAATTCTTGGCAGATAGGATGAAGATCCTTGATAGCTTTATGTGTTGAGCGATGCAAATGCAAAGGAATGCCTTTTCCAGAAGCATTGCTGAATTCGCAAGAGTAGCGGACGTGCGGATAACATTTTATTTTCAAAGGCGAAAGCATTTCTGGTAACTGACCAAGCAAATCCCTTTGCGCTGCTTCGCCACTGTCATACTTAGTAGGTACAAATCCTAGTATTTGGGGCTGGGGATTTAAGCGCAACTTTTTACAAGCCCCTCGGTACCAAGACAGCAAGACATTTGCTCCGGTTAATGATTTGGGACTAAGTTCAACAAGAATTAACATATGCGTAGCTACTGCCAGTGCGACATCATTGAGATTACCCAATGTAGCAGGACAGTCCAAAATCACCAGTTGGTGTGGCAAAGGAAAATCTTCAAACCTGTCTGCCAAAACATATTCCCGGCGATTACGAACTGCCAAATCTGACCCAACTTGAATCATTACTGGCCCACCCAAGCATATTTGTAATTTACCCTTAGGCTTTCCCCATTCTGGCATCAGTAAAGGCCAGTTACCATCAAAATCCTCGCTGAATACTGCGGCGATTGTTTGCTCTAATGGTGGGTCTTTGTCTAATCCACAAAACTGACTCATGGAAACGTTAGTATCTAGGTCGAGTAGCACAACGTCAAAGCCGCGCTTTGCCATTTCATAGCCAATATGAACAGCTAGTGTAGTTTTGGAAACTCCTCCGGCATTGGCTCCAATCCAGAGAACAACTTGTTTCATCTATTTGCAATTTCGTATGCTTGCGTTTTGTTATACTCTATCTTTCAAACGAAATCAAGTTCAACGCTCGTTATTCAGGCTCAAAAAGCAACTTGGAACTATACGGAAAACGTTTTCCGTCCCCAAATTAATATGATTTCGCCACCGGCACATAGAAAATCATTAGGGGCAAGAGGTCTATTGATAAAAAGGAACTGGTACGTCGATGACCCAAATAACTTGCCCTTTGAACTCCTCAGAAATATCAGCAGAAAAGCTTTTTCTGTAGTACCCACTAAGATCAGCACCACTAAAATTGACTTCACTAAGATCGGCTCGATCTATCTAAATTAATTCCAGTCAGCACAGCCCCACTCAAATCGATTTCATTCAAGTCAACTCCAGCAAAATCACGCTCCCCAGCAGCGTAACGCTATAAAAACTCAACAGCAGTCATCCTCCAACTCATAAATTAACCTTTGATTTACCCTCATTTCTTCGATCAGATTATGCCCTGTAGGGCAATCGCCCCAGCTTCTCATCTCAGCTTTCTACGATCATCTTGATTATGAGTAGAGAATAACTTCTACTTAAGTGGATAGCGATTGCCAATAGAAAAACTGTATAATTTGTTTCAAAAGTCTGCCTTTTGATAGAAGTAGGGTGAGATGAGCGATCGCACGTTCAACGCCAAAAATCAAACATATCAAATTTTACAAATCCCACACTTGCATCACAAAGTCTTTCTACATTGGCGAATCCAGTATGCGGCTTTGGTACACAAATCAATACTACCTCTGCCCAAATGGGAACTGAGGTAGCACCAAACCTGGAAGCAGCCAAGTTTGCTGATGAGCAATCATTAAAACCAGAAGTTATCCAACAAAAGCCCCTGAGTCACGATATTAGTCACATATCTTTGCATCGTCCCCAGGCGAAACTCACGCTTGACCAGCCCGGAGATAAGTACGAACAAGAAGCTGACATGATGGCACAAGTCATGTCGATGCCTGATTTTGCTGTGCAAAGGGAGATTGTAGTAGAAGAACAAACTCAGCCTCTAGGAACTGCGATTACTCCTTTAAGGCATAAGTTGCCCTACGTAATGCAGCAAAGTAGCACTCATGTCACTTCCCTGCAACAAAAACTCGTGATTCAAAGATTTGGCTCTGAGGAGCATAAGTCACTAGGCGATCGAGGCAGATCCAGGTGGAGGAAATAGATCGTCTGCTGGAGGTTCCTATCGAGCTTTGCATGAAGAAGCAATTTTACGGGCATTTTTTGCAGGACAATCTAAGCAAAACATTGGGGAAGCAATGGCGCGTGAAGCTGCTGCCCATCACTTTTTAACAGACCACTTTGCAGCCGGACATTTACGTACACCAAGAGCCGACATTCGGGGCTATTGGCGGCAGAAATATCCCTTATTCTTTAGCAATATGAAGCGGAAGATTGCCCTTGATGTGGCTCGCTACATCAATGAAAATACTACCAATCCCGCCACAGTTCTGGGAACTGTTTCAGCCATTTACGATGACATCATAGCCCAAGTTCAAGAGAAAACCGCTGATATGCCAGAACTTGGGTTTGATGATCTGGTTGCTTTGGTAGCGCACGATTTTGATAATGAGCAGGGATTGTGGGTGGTGAATGACTTAGGTAATCGTTGGAAAACCTTTGGAGATAGTAACCTCAATAAGAAAGATCAAAATAATCAAACCGCCCAAATGGCAGAATTGGCAGTCCAGCTTGGCTGTAAAGACATAGACCATGCCCATGCTTTGGGAACTGGCAATCCAGGACCCTATTCATCAGAGCAGCAATTCAATTAAATCGTCTGAGTTGGCGGGATTTTCTAACGCAGCCAAATCCGGTGGCAGCGGCGTTGATGGCGAAGATGAATATTGCAGTGTCAGAACGTCCGCAGGTGAAGGCGGAATGTTTGCGGTTACTGACAACTTTAAGGTTAGATCCAGCACGAATGCAATTAATTTCGGGGTTTGTTGATACTTATTTGCGGCTTGATGATACTGAGAAGCAGGTTTTTCAAGCGGTGATTAGTACAATGGGATTAGATGAACGGGAGGAAGTTATGCAGATTGTAACAAGTTGGCAACAAGAAGGTGTGGAAATCGAAAGAAGGGAAACAATTTCGACGCTTTTAAAAGTACGTTTTGGAAATTTAGATAGTGAGTTAGAGGCAATTATTCCTCAGTTAATGCAGTTATCTAAGGAAGAATATCTTGGCTTACTTTTACAGGCTGACCGTGAAGAATTATTATCGCGGTTTCAAAGGTAATCGTAATTGAATAAAAGCGGGTGTGTTATTTAGTACAATTACGAATCTTTTTTGCTATTTCAGTTCAACTCAACATTATGACTGTTAATATGGTGTCCATTATGTGATGGCTCATGTTTCCTGTGAAGTAATCGTTCCCTCTCTAAAATCATAACTTCTAGCTCACTGGCACGTTCTTCTGAAAGTGGAAATATCTCCTCCCCCGTCTTTAGATTACCTTGACAAATGGTCCGCTTACCTTCATTTCGGACAATAAAATCACACTCGTGTTTGAGCGAAAAATAAGCTGATGTATTTATTAGATACATCAGCTTTTGACTTATCCCAAGATTTCAATCACAGCCGCTAGAATAGCTGATGCTTTGTCTGAAACCGGAATGAATAGGCGCTTTTGCCAGTTGATGATCTCGGTGAAGCAACCCACAGCTAAGAGTCGCTCTGCCAGTGAGATAGCATTAACCAGTTCTATGCGAGGTTCATTAGCAACGAAAGAACGTCGCAAGGTTACACCACCTGGCAACTGCTGTGTATATCTCTCGTTGAGTACCAGCTTCACAAGTTCTTCTGGAGAAAGCAGCTGGTTCCTTAGTCCGAGTTGTTCGCGCACGGTTTGAATGTCGTGAGCATTCACCACCTGACCGAGAATCTTTTGTCCATTGCTAGTTTGCAACCGGAAGACTCGGCTATTGTGCTGCGGCAAGATTTTCCAAATGGGCAACAAAATACCGGTGACTAAGTGCAGATAATCGGTTGTGAACTTGGGCAGTGTGTCCACTTCCTTCGACCACCCTGCGACAAACGCATCGACACAAACCGCTTTCCAAGTGGAAGATTCTAAATCCTTGACTGGTATACGGATTTCTTTCTGTGGACGGACGAGTAACACTCTTGGTACAACACCACCATCAGCATCGTAGATACTATGTGTCGGAATTGACACAGCAGCATGACCAGACTTGGTGTTAACCATCAATTTCCCCTGGTACATACTGGCAAACTCAAGCATTTCGTCAGCCGTTCTGATGTTATTCTTCTGAGTGCGTTCTATCTTGAGATAGTTCGTTACGCTACCTGTGGCAGGGTGGGTGTACACAGCTTCCTGGCTCTGAACAGTAAAGCGTTCAGCCCGTAAAGTTTCCACACCCATCTCATAGACACCAGCCGCAATCGCTCTTGGAAATATGAACACTGCTCACTCAGTAAACCAAAAAGTTTTTCCCAAAGAGTGATTGCTAATCAAGCTTACGTAGTACAAAGTAAGATAAGCTACCTATTTCATAAATAATATTTATACTTCTCAGAAAGGTTTCAAAAAATGAAATGANCAATACCTTAGCCAAAATAAGAGCATAAAGAGGTAGGGCGCTTTGTAGTAGAGTTATTGTCTCTCACAACGACAACTCAAAAACTACAAGCCACCCATGCAAGACATCCTATCACTGTTACAATGCCTGCTACCGCAGATCAACGCGACGACGATGCGCCGAATGAACCAGATAATCCTGGCGATGTTAGCGATGAGCGGGAGAGTCACAATGTTGGGAATCTCGCGTTGGGCAGGCACTGGTGGTAGTTATCGGACAATATTAAGATTCTTTCAGACAGTAATACCTTGGGCAACGTTGTTTTGGCTATTTTTCCGTAAGCATTTGTTCCGTGCAAATATTGATGCAATGGGTTGTCAGACAGAAATAGCTAAGACTATTATTGCAAAAAAGGCAGATTATGTTCTTGCTCTCAAAGGCAATCAAGGTAAACTTGAGGATGCAGTTAATAGTTGGTTTGAAAAAGCTAAAAGCAACAATTTTGAAGGTGTTGAGTACAGTTACCATCACACAACACAGAGCGCTCATGGTCGGATTGAAATCCGTAAATACTGGAGTGTGCCTGTTGAGCAACTAGGAGAATTACCAAACCAAGAAAAATGGTTAGGACTTCGCAGTGTAGGGATGGTATTGTGTGAGCGTAGGCAATGGACGTAAAACTACAGTTGAAGTTCGCTTTTATATTAGCAGTTTAGAGCATGATGCTCTCGTTTTCGCTAATGCTGTTCGCAGCCATTGGGGAATAGAAAATTCTGTACATTGGGTACTGGATATGACATTTCACGAAGATGCCAGTCGTATCCGTAAAAATAATGCACCTCTTAATTTCTCCATTCTACGGCGTTTATCTTTGAATCTTTTAGACAGAGATAAAACGGTGGGTGGAAGTATTGCAATGAAACGATATCGCGCCGGTTTAGATCACAACTATCTACTTCAAGTTATCGCCGCTATCTAAGTCTTCTCTCACCTCAAAAAATTAACTAGGAATAGTAGTTTTAGGTTTACTAAAACCATTTTTTCATGAAAATATTTCAGAAAATAGACAAATTTACAGTTTTATAAATTACAAAATACACCTGGAAATTACAATTCATATAATTAATTATTTGTCAAATAAAATTAGATGCGTTTACCCTGATTGTCTGCCCTCCAGCCGGCTTCAAGCAGATAGTGCGATCGCCGCCGCCGATTAACAGCGTTAAGGTCAGCATGATAACTTCTGCCTGTCCCACCAGCGTCACTGAAGATGAGGATTTGTTTGTCACCCTGCATAAACGCAGCAGTCTCAGCAATATTCGCCCCACTACCACGCGAATCAACGAACAAACGCCCCGAATCATCTTTCAGAACTCGCTTACTGCGACCAGTTACTTCGGCAATTTGCTTGTGACCGAATGGCACTAAGAAAAGCCGAAACGCTTGTGTATTAAGCAGTTTGCAGCTGCTTTCGTAATTCGTGCCGGGGTTTGGTCATTAAGGGATAAGCTTTCGGGCGACGTTTACGGACTCGTGGTTCGTTTCTAGCAGGACGGTCAGGAACAGCCTTGTGAGCGATAACTTTTAGTAAAGTACGATAAATTTTAAGACGTTTTGTTGAAGTTGCGGCTAATAATTCGGGAATAAAGTTATTTAAATGATGG
>NZ_NOLK01000126.1:0-24077 GCF_002245985.1 Nostoc sp. 'Peltigera membranacea cyanobiont' 232 | reverse complement strand
AGCCAACCCTATCAAAATGCTCAAGGTGAATTCAATTATCTCAGCAAGCAGATATCTTTACCACATCAGTCAGTAGCGATTCCTGGATTTGAAGATGTTTTATTAGACTTGAATCGGGTATTTCCCACGGTTGTAAATGCCTAGAAATACGCAATTTCTCATTTCGCACCCAACAGTAGAAACGTTACAATGCAGCGTCTCTTAAGATCAAGCACAGAAGACCAACGAGAATCAGGATTGCTTTCATACAACGAGTTAATTATTGCATTGTTGTACTAAGAATCAAGTTTACTTTTGCTGTCTCCATACAAGGTTGTACTCCCTTTCAACAGCCGCTAGCAGCTTTTGCCTGCAAGGATGACAGATACGGTTTAGTTTGTTTCCCCAACCCCTGCAACAGCCAATCCACAGAGGAGTCACGGCTGCCCATTTGATGCAGATTGGTTGAGTACCTTACCACAAGGATTATATGAAAGTAGCATATCTAGCATCCTTCTCAATTCAGCATTAAAATTGTCTGCATCTGAAGATGCCTTTACACTGTTAGAAGAAGAATGTTCTTCAACTGGAAGACATTGCTCAGATTATCTGCACCTGATTTTCACAGAACAAATGTTGCTTCGAGGTTGTACCGAAGAAGCACAAGAAAGTTTGGAGCGGATATCGGATGAATATCAAGATAACGCCGCCGTCTTTTGGGGTTGGTTAAGTTTTCTCCGGGGGGATAATGAGCAAGCAATTACTTATTATACAGATGCCCTGAAAAAGCTGAAAAAAGCGACAGGCAAACGCCAAATATATTTCAATACAATGGGGGGCTTATTTTTCATCCTCGCACTGTTAAAAGATGGTTCAGCACAACGCCTCAAAGAAGCAGAAGAGTATACCAGTTTGATATCTCGTCAAGGAGATCATTGGCTCAGGTTTATTTATGACAGACTGAAAACAGTGCTGCAAGTACACCAGGGTGATATTACTCAAAAACAATTTGTACTTAGCGCCCATATCTCTTCAGTAGAAGAAGAAAATAGCTTACAAACATTGTTTTGTTCCCTATGCCTTTACTGGATGGATGCTGAGGGTGCGAAAAAACGCTTACCTAATTTATTAGAGCCATTATATCGGCGATCGCTTACATCTGGTTATCACTGGTTAGCAATGGAAAGTGCAGAACTCCTATCCAGGCTCAAACCTAGTAGTAACTACAAAAAAGAAGCAGAGGCACTGCGAGAAGATAGCAACTTTCATTCCATCGTAGACTTAATTCGACCCCAAGAAGCTTGGGAAATGTGCCTCAATGCCCTGGCAAACCTCCAAAAACAGCCACAAACACCAGGAAAACCAGAATCCGAACTGCGTTTAGCATGGTTCATAACCTTCTATCCCAGCAGATGTGTCTTGCAACCAAAGGAACAGAAAATTAATGCTAAAGGCGAGTGGAGTAAAGGTCGCCCCATCGCCCTCAAGCGTCTCAACAGTGGATTATCTGAGTTTGATTACATCACATCTCAAGATATGCGGGTATGTAGTTGTATTGAGGTATATAGCGAGGGCTATTATGGCAAAGTTGATTATACCTTCGGTGAAAAAGCCATCTCTGCTTTAATTGGACACCCATTGGTTTTTTGGGAAGATACACGTAATATTCGTGTAGAAATCGTCAAGGGAGAACCGGAATTACTAGTTAAAAAAGAGAAACTTGGTCGTCTCACCTTGGAATTTTCTCCCAAATTACCAGAATCACAGAATATTCTGCATATCAAAGAAACCCCAACCCGCATCAAAGTCATTGAAATTACTGTCGAACACAGACGCATCGCAGAGATTATAGGTAAGGATAATAAATTAAACGTGCCTGCGATCGCTGAAAAACAAGTTTTAGCAGCTATAAATGCCGTCTCTGGCATCGTCACCGTACATTCTGACATTGGTGGCGGCTCAGAAGGAGCAAAAGAAGTACCCGCCCAGACTCTGCCCCATATTCACCTTTTACCTGCCAATGCCGGCTTGAAAATCAGCCTTTTGTCGCGCCCCTTTGCCCAAGGTGGTCCCTACTACCGTCCTGGTACAGGTGGTGAAACTGTAATTGCCGAGATTGACGGGAAACGTCTGCAAACCAGACGAAATCTACCTGAAGAGAAACAGCTTGCTAAAGCTGCCATCAAAGCCTGTCCCACGTTGACACGAACTGAAGAACAAGATGGTGAATGGGTTATAGCTGACCCAGAAGCCTGTTTAGAATTGCTGCTAGAACTGCAAGCACTGGAAAGTAGCGTAGTCATAGAATGGCCACAAGGAGAAAAACTGCGTGTTAGCCACAATGCCGACTTGAAAGACTTTAATTTATCAATTCAACGTCAGCAAGACTGGTTTGCAGCAACTGGGGAGTTGAAATTGAATAACGACCTAGTGCTGGATATGCAGCAACTACTAGAACTATTAGAGAAAACCCCCAGCCGTTTTATCCCCCTTGGTGATGGTCAATTTTTGGCTTTAACTCAAGCTTTTCGGAAACGCCTCGACGAATTGCGGATGTTTTCGGAAAAGCATAGTTCATGTATTCGTTTTCACCCCTTAGCAACATTAGGGTTAGAGGATTTTGTTGATGAGGTAGGTAAGGTAAAAGCAGATAAACACTGGAAAACACATAGAGAGCGTCTCCAGGAGTTGAAAAACCTCCAGCCGGAACTGCCATCTACGCTTCAAGCAGAACTACGTGACTACCAGATGGAGGGTTTTTGTTGGCTGGCGCGTCTGGCACATTGGGGTGTGGGTGCTTGTTTGGCAGACCAAATGGGACTCGGTAAGACCGTGCAGGCATTGGCTGTGATCCTCAGAAACGCCCATGAGGGGCCAACCCTAATTATTGCGCCGACTTCCGTGTGCATGAATTGGGTGAGTGAAGCGCAGAAGTTTGCCCCAACCCTGAATATTATTCAATTTTCTGGTGCTAACCGCCAAAAATTATTGGATGGTTTACAACCTTTGGATATGTTGGTATGCAGTTATGGTTTATTACAACAGGAAGAAGTAGCACAAATGCTTTCTGGTGTACAGTGGCAAACGATTGTCCTGGATGAAGCCCAGGCGATTAAAAATATGACCACTAAACGTTCTCAGGCAGCGATGAACCTAAAATCTAATTTTAAGTTGCTGACTACTGGGACTCCGATTGAGAATCACCTGGGTGAGTTGTGGAATTTATTCCGTTTTATTAATCCTGGGTTATTGGGTTCTTTTGAAAGCTTCAATCAACGCTTTGCTACCCCCATTGAAAAATATCAAGATAAACTTGCACGTAATAAACTCAAAAAACTGATTCAACCATTTCTGTTGCGGTGGACAAAAAATCAAGTATTAGAAGAGTTGCCATCTCGTACCGAAATTCTGTTGCATGTGGAATTGAGTCGGGAGGAAAAAGCATTCTATGAAGCGTTGCGCCGCCAGGCAATATCTAAACTTACCGAAACTGATGCCGAAGCAGGAAAGAAACATTTGCAAGTTTTGGCTGAGATAATGAAACTGCGTCGCGCTTGCTGTAATCCCAGCCTCGTTATGCCTGATACTAAATTACCTAGTTCCAAGTTACAACTTTTTGGCGAGGTGCTGGGTGAACTGCTGGAAAATCGTCATAAGGCGTTGGTGTTTAGTCAATTTGTTGACCATTTGCACATTATTAGGGATTATCTAGGCCAGCAAGGTATTAATTATCAATATCTAGATGGTAGTACTTCAGTGGCAGAGCGGAAAAAACGGGTGGATGCATTTCAAGCTGGTTCAGGAGATGTATTTCTGATTAGTCTCAAGGCGGGGGGTACAGGACTGAATCTAACTGCGGCTGATTATGTGATTCATACAGACCCTTGGTGGAATCCCGCAGTGGAAGACCAAGCCTCAGACCGCGCCCATCGCATTGGGCAACAACGCCCAGTTACTATTTATCGTCTAGTAGCAAAGGATACTATTGAAGAAAAGATTGTGCAATTGCACCACCACAAGCGAGATTTGGCAGACAGCTTATTGGAAGGTGCTGATATTAGTGGCAAGATTTCGACGGAAGCCTTGTTACAGTTGATTAGTGAAGGATAAGCTGTCCTGCTTATATAATTTTAGATTTTTAATTTCCTGATAGCACAAGTTCAAGATTAACTCAACTCTAATCAACTATGCCCAAGACTTGGAACTTAAAGGTAGAGTAGATAGCTATAGGGAATACAGTAGGTACGAAAATCAGCCGGAACCAAGAAATTTGAGAAAGCTTGTACATTTCGGCGCAAAGTTATTTGAATCAGCACTTGGTAAAAATGGTTAGCTCCGGTAATCAGCGGGAAAAATTGACGCTGACATCGGCTTAAAACCAGTAAGCTGGAGAGAAATCATATTACTTGTTCAGGCTTCTTACTTGGACAAATGTTTGTGTAGAGAGCGTTGGAGGTTTACTAAAAAAGAGTCTGCGATCTGCGATCGCCTTACCTTGAGACGACAACTCACCCACCAATACCTTTGCCACTCAAGTAGTTCATCGCTCTGGGTTTCCTCTTGCCTATAGGGACTACTTTCGATTGCTTGGGAGGTTGAGGAGGGCGGCATTTCTCGCAATATAGAGGTCTAACCCCAAAGGTTTCTCTTTGTGTGGGTTGTTCGCACTGCTTACATACGAAGTTGAAAACGCGAGTGTGAATTTCCCGTTTGTGCGCTCTGACGGTGTACTCTCGGACATCGATTGTTTTGCTGGACATTGATTAGTTTTTTAAGTTGCTATTTATAAATATAGTTTCTTGTTTTTGACTAATAGTATAGCCAGAGCATCATCTTCATGATTAAAACAAGGATAATTGCCCTGGGGAAATATTACCTTTACGTCCGCGATGATGGTAGAGGTGGAAATCATTCTAATTAATTAAGATATTCCTTAATATCACTTTTTTGACGGCGAAGAATAGAGAGTGCTTTATGTTCAAGCTGGCGAATTCTTTCTCGGCTTAAGTTAAGGCGTTCTCCAATTTGAGTTAGGCTCAGTTGATGGTCATTTTCTAGCCCGAAACGTAGAGTTAGTACTTCTCGTTGTATTGGAGCTAAGGACGCTAGCAACTCTTTAATATTCTGGCGCATCAGTGAAGAATTTAATTCTTCCAAAGGGGAAACATTTTCGTCAGCTAAAAGTTCACTTAATTCCGTATCTTTCTCGTTGCCTACTCGCATTTCTAGAGAAACTAGCTTTCGATCTGCTTGGATATATTCTCGAACCTGCTCTGGTCTTACCTTCAGGGATTCAGCAATTTCTACCACAGTTGGGTTCCGACCCAAGGACTGGGATAATTCACGCTGTATTTTCTTTATTTTGTTGAGTCTTTCGTTGATATGAATGGGCAAACGAATAGTACGAGATTGCTGTGCAATGGCACGTGTGATTGATTGTGTTACCCACCAGTAAGCATAAGTTGAGAGTTTGTAACCTTGATTCGGATCAAATTTTTCAACACCACGGTATAAACCGAGTGTACCTTCCTGGATCAGATCAAGAAATTCTAAGTTTCGGTTCTGGTACTTTTTAGCGATCGCCACCACCAGCCGTAGGTTAGCAGTCACCATTTTCTGCTTTGCTCGTTCCCCTTGATGAAGAATTGACTCCACTTCAGCTTCGGTTTGCCCAAGCGAGGTAGCTAATTCTCTTGCAGTTGGTTGTCGGTTAAGTTCAAGTGAGATCGCTTGCCGTTGCTGCTCAATCGCCATCATCTGCTGCACAAGCCTAGCATTTGTAATTTCTTGCTCAGGAGTTAGCAGAGGGTAGCGTCCGATTTCTTTAAGGTAGGAGCGAACTAGGTCGGTAGTTGGGCTGGGCATACTTTCAATTATTTGTGACGACTACTTTTCTTTTTCGTTTGAATAGAATTTTTTATCTCAAGAATTAGCTTACAAATCAAATCTTAACCATAGACTTAAGCCAATGTTTATCTTTGTCAAATAAATTTATAACTATAATACTTGAAACCTTTAAATAGGTAAATACTAAAAGCTGCTTTATTTTATAAGCAAGCTTTAAATTAGTGGAGAAATTTGACTGAGTTAAATCAGAGAGGCGCTACGCTAAATTTTGAGTGAAATCCTCTCTTGAAGAGAGGATGTGTTCAAATTCGCTTCACATTTGAACAAGGCTTAAAAACGCTTTGCGTAAATCAATTGAAAAATCCAAATACTTAGTTGAGGAATAATCATGGATATGCAATCTCTACTCACTTTGGCAATCGTAGCTATCTTTTGGGCATTTGTTACTCTCGTCATCTTCCAGTTCATTAACGGACTATTTGTATCGGCTGCTTACGCTAGTAATGTGGTTTCGGTTAGCAATGGAAATATAGCCGCTTCTACAATCCCATCAGTATCAGAAGTAATCACACCACAAGCGATGACTTTTGAAAAGTTGCCAGATCCTTGGACACTAGAGGATGAAGCTGTTCATCGTACCAGTAACGAAGCAGTTATTCTCTCATTCCCTACATTGAGATTACTGCCTCCAGTTAAAGAGATTTCATCACAACCAAAACGTACTACTCGTTCCAATAAAGCTAACAATTCTGCCAACAAGTCACCGAAAAATAAAAAGGCTGATGTAAATTCTTCAGGCAAGCGCAAGCCAGGTAGACCGCGTAAAACTGCTTAATTCGCTTTTTAATTCTCGTCCGATCGCCGAATAATAAATATCTGAAGGTTCAAAAGTTTAAATGAGGCAAGTAATTGCCTCATTTATTATTAATAATAGAAAGGCTTCGCCATAGCAAAACTGAAAAAGTAATATTGTGGGTGATGCAATGGTACAGCAACTTTTCACTCAAGGTTCTTTATTCGATTTGCTCTCCAGTAATCGATTATGGGCAATCAGTTATTAATGTTGCCCAAGAGCTTGTAAAAGTTTTAATAGATAATCGCCCTCTCTCTACAAAAACTGTTTCTTCCCAGATGAATCGCTACTTTCTAGGCACTGCCGCGTCTGGTGCATGGCAGTGGAAAGATGCTTACGAAGCTGTGGAAGTGGCGCAAATTTTATATCTGCGTCAAAAAGGTTATAAACTTTTATTAGAGTCGCCGCTAACAGTATTATTGGAATTGCAGAAGTTAGTAGCCCTTTGCCCAACGCAAACACGGCGCAGTGAAGAGTCAGTAAAGCTTCAGCAGTTCTCCACCCCTCTGCCGCTTGCTTATCTGGTAGCCAAAGCAGGATTTATACAAGCTACTGATTTGGTGCTGGAGCCATCTGCCGGAACTGGTTTGTTAGCACAAATGGCTAAACTGTACAGTGCAAGTCTGATGCTCAACGAGCTTGCACCCGATAGATCGAAGATTCTGCGACGGTTATTCCCTGGCACGCCATTATTTGGGATCAACGCCGAACAAATCAACGATTATTTAGCTGGCAAGACTCAGCCCTCAGTTGTGCTGATGAATCCACCTTTCTGTGCATCTCCCAAAATCAACAGTCGCAACCCCGACGCAACAAAAAGGCACATCAACTCAGCATTGCAAAGGCTATGCGATCGCGGACGGCTGGTGACAATCTCCGCTAACTGGTTCTCACCAAACAATCACACTTGGCGAGATACCTTTATCAAAATGCAGTATAAGGCAACAGTAGTGCTTTCGGTCGGTATCAACGGCAAAGTCTACAGCAAACACGGAACTCACATTGATACCCGCTTAACGGTCATCGACAAAACTCCGGCGACTGATGCAACAGACATCGCTTGTATTAACGATACTGTTGAACTTGACGAACTTGCAACGCTGATTGAGCAACTGCCACCGCGACCAGTTTGGGAAGCAACTACGTCAAATGCTCAAGTTTCTGTTTCAAAAGGGGTTCGTTTAAGTCCCGTTAAGCCAAAATCTCAATCAGCATCAGTTACTCAAACATTATCCCAATTTCTTAATATCGTTCCTCTAGATTATGAGGTTATTGACTGGGCTGCTACTGAGGGCTTAAAGGATACCCTGTACGAAACATACCGCCCTCAAAGATTAAGAATCAAGGATGCTCTACCCCATCCGTCCTTGCTTTGCGAAAGTGCAGCACTAGCCTTAGTCTCTCCCCCGGCTCCCACATACAAACCCCACTTACCTCAGCACATCATCACCCAAGGATTGCTATCTGAAGCACAATTAGAAAGCGTGATCTACGCTGGTCTTGCCCACTCTGAGTTTCTATCAGGTTCTTACTTGGTAGACGATTCTTGGGATAATGTGACTGTCGTGGCAACTGGCGAAGATTATGCTGTGCGATTTCGTCGTGGCTGGTTCTTAGGCGATGGGACGGGTGCAGGAAAAGGAAGGCAGTGTGCAGGAATCATCCTCGACAATTGGTGTCAGGGGCGAAGAAAAGCAATCTGGGTATCCAAAAGTTCTGCCTTAATTGAAGATGCCCGTAGAGACTGGTGTGCGCTCGAAGGTAGTGAGAAAGATATCATTGACCTCAGTAATATCAAACTTGGCGACCCCATCCCTTTCACCCAAGGTATTCTGTTCTGCACGTACTCAACTCTACGCTCTCAAAAGAACGGCAAAAGTCGGCTCAAGCAAATTGTTGAGTGGGCAGGCATTGGCTTTGAGGGAGCGATCGCTTTCGACGAATGCCACAGTATGGGCAATGCAATGGCGCAAGAGGGTAAACTCGGTATGGTTGCAGCATCCCAGCAAGGCATTGTTGGGCTGCGGTTGCAAAACGCATTACCGCAGGCACGGGTTATCTACGTTTCTGCTACTGGAGCGACGAAGGTTTCTAACCTATCTTATGCAAATCGCCTGGGGCTTTGGCAGACTGGAGATTTCCCGTTTACCTCCCGTGAGGATTTTGTAGAATCCATTGAGGGCGGTGGTATTGCCGCGATGGAGGTTGTTGCTAGGGATTTGAAAGCATTGGGTCTGTATTTGACGCGATCGCTTTCCTTCGATGGTGTGGAGTATGAGATGTTAGAAATCGAACTTACTCCTACTCAGGAAAGGATTTACGATAATTACGCCGATGCCTTTCAAATTATTCATAATAACCTCCACAAAGCATTAGAAGCCTGTAACATCACTGGTGCTAAAACATATAACCGAGCAGCTAAAATGTCTGCGATGTCTCAATTTGAATCGCACAAGCAAAGGTTCTTTAACCATTTGCTCACGGGTATGAAGTGTCCCATGCTAATCAAAGCGATTGAGCAAGATTTAACTGCGGGTAATGCCGTTGTGATTCAAATCGTATCGACTAACGAGGAGTTACTTAAACGCCGACTAAATGAAGTTCCCGCAGAGGAATGGAAGGATTTAAACCTGGATTTAACACCAAGGGAGTATGTTCTTGACTACTTAGTAAGTGCCTTTCCCGTACATCTGCATGAGATTCACTCTGGCGTTGATGGAGACGAACGCTCCGAACCAGCCTTTGATGCCGATGGTTCACCGATTGTTTCATCTGAAGCTGTGGCTTTGAGAGATGCCTTAGTAGACAAACTCGCCAGCCTTGATCCAATTCCTGGTGCATTAGAACAACTGCTGTGGCATTTCGGTAACAAGCAAGTAGCTGAAGTGACTGGACGCAGCAAACGGGTATTGAAGGATGATTCTGGTCGCTTGTTTGTGGATTCGCGGGGTTCTGGGGCTAACATTGCGGAAACTAACGCATTCATGGCGGGAGATAAGCAAATACTCATCTTCTCTGATGCTGGTGGTACAGGCAGAAGTTATCACGCGGATTTGAACGCTGTAAATCGTAGAAGGCGATCGCACTATTTACTCGAAGCTGGTTGGCGTGCTGACAACGCAATTCAAGGCGTTGGGCGCACTCACCGTACCAACCAAGCTTCTGCACCAGTCTTCCGTCCTGTGACTACTAATGTGCGCGGTGAACGCCGATTCATCAGCACTATTGCTCGACGGCTGGATAGCTTAGGCGCACTCACCCGTGGTCAGAGACAAACTGGCGGTAACGGTATGTTTGATGCCAAAGACAATCTAGAATCGAACTATGCTGAATATGCTTTATACGAGTTGTTTAAGCAGATTTTTCAAGGTCGATTTTATGAAGTTCCTCTGGGGAAGTTTGAACAGATGACCGGACTCTCGCTCACTTCCACTGAAGGTGGAATGAAGATAGACCTCCCACCCTTGCGACAGTTCCTCAATCGCCTGCTGGCTTTGACAATCGGGATGCAAAATACGATTTTCGAGCGTTTCGAGCTGCTATTAAGTCAACAAATCGAGACTGCGATCGCTAATGGTGTGTTTGAAGTTGGAGTAGAAACACTTCGGGCTGATAGATTTAGTATCGAAAGGTGTGAATCAGTTTATACTCATCCTCAAACTGGTAGCGTGACCAATTACTTAAAGATTGAGCGTGTCCAAAAGAACAACATCAAAACGGCTGATCAAATGCTTGAGTTTGTTGTTAAGTATCAAGGGCAACTCATGAGCAATGAGAAATCCGGTAATGCGGCTGTGAGCATTCCTACGCACAGCTTCTTTGATGACCAAGGCGGGGTGATTCCAAGAGTTCTACTTGTTCGTCCACAGAAAGAAACGCGTGTCCCTGTCGATAAGTTGGAATCGTCCACTTGGAAGCAGGTTTCGGCTGATGCGTTTGTTGCAGCTTGGTCGAAGGAAGTTGACCAATTGCCCAAATTCACCACTGATTATATTTACCTTGTGACTGGGATATTGCTGCCAATATGGAAAATGCTACCCCAGAAGAACAATCGAGTATATCGGTTGCAGACCAGCGATGGCGAGAAAATTCTGGGTCGGGTGGTCAGTGCAGTAGATATTCAATCTGTGGCTGAACAACTCGGACTTAAGAGCAAGCTGTTAAGCCCACAGGAGTTAGTCTCTTTAGTGCTAAACGAAGGCTATTCCCAGCAGTTGCCGGGTGGTGTAACTTTACGGCGTTCTTATATTGCCGCAGAACCTCGTATAGAACTGGTTAATGCTATCTCACTGGCAGAGCGACTGGTAGCTATTGGATGTTTTACCGAGATCATCAACTGGAAAAAGCGGGTGTTCATTCCGGTTTCAGACAAAGCCCCAGCTATTCTAGCGGCTGTGATTGAAATCTTGGGGTAATTCCCAACCTCAAAGACCTAGACATTTAATCTGGGTCTTTTTTACTTTCAAAAAATTAATAATCACCTTGGCAAGCGCTCCGCGAGAAATTGATGAAATTTTTGTGGAGAAAGCAATCATGGCTAAGAAAGACTTTGCAGCCGCCCAAGCCGTTGAGTTGTACATCGGCAACTATCGGTTTGATGCTATTAGGATTGTTGAAACGAAAGAGTACCGGATGTCTCAAAATCACATACTTGAGGCAATAGGTTAAAAGCCCTGGATTTTACCAAGGCGTTTCTTAAAAAGTATCGGCAGCATTTTGATATACATTAGCAGCTAAAGCCACAGCACTCTTGTTGGAGAATTAAGCGATTAAGGAAGCGATGCCTACGGCGGGCTGCGCCTACGCGGTTAAGCTAGACAACTAGATTTTGGCTTAATTACTTTGGCTTTGCTGTAATGGTACAACTTTTTCCAAAACTGCAACAAGCAGAAAATACAGGCACAATGATTGCCCGAATTGTCATTATCTCCTAGCGAACGCTATTGCTTTGCAATACAACCAAAATTTTAATTAGACATCAATATTTATCTGTTCTATCTGTCTAGCAGCTTTATCCCAAAGCTTTGCAGAAGTCTCATCTTCCCAATGATTTCTGAGATTTTCTGCTTTTTTATGACTGATTCGTTCTAACATTTCTAGAACTGCGGCTAATGTTAATTGATCAACAATTGCCTCTAAAGACTCCATGTATTCTTTTGTCATAACTAACCTCTGGAATAACTTTTAATATTTTTCCTGATCTTACATATTTCAGATAGCTAATTTATATTATTACATTTAACAATTATATGATGATGGGGTCAATCGACTGGGAGGATTTTTAGGTGTTATGGGTCAAAGCCATCTCGATATGAGCGGTAAAGAAGCAGTGCTAGATTCTGGTGATTACCTTACCTCAGTACGCTTTGGGCAACGCATTGCAGAAGCAACTAAACGTTGGCTTAAGTAGTTTTTGACACTTGTATTAAGTTATAGAACCCAAAGTCTCTGACGAAAAATTCTTTTCAAGCCAAAGTTACATTTCTGGAGCTATCGCTTCTTGTGCGTGACTCTGGAGCAAGGATTTTGTTTGAGTCAGGTGCGTCAACACAAGCCAAACCGATGCTATCCGCTACCAAGTGCTGATTGTATACAATTTATTTGCAGTGTTTTTGGAGAAGAGATACGGCTAGTTCATAGCTATTAGGTTGAGTTTGTACTGCATAGGCTTCTCTTTCTAAATCTTGCCTGCGAACATCAGTGTAACGCCTAAAAAAAGGTCGAGCATAATTGCTAGGCTTAATATTTAGACCTAAAACTTTTATTTTCCCTTTTCCTGCACATACCTGTGCAGCATGAACAGCTTCATGAATTATAGTCTGAGTACCAATGTGTAACTCAAACACTACTGGATTGATCCAAATTTTTTTGTCAGCTTCTCTTAATAAACCATAAGCTCATCGCTTTGGTGGTAACTCAATTACTACTTCAAACCAAAACTTTTCTAATTGCTTTTTTAAATTGAGGAATTTCGATTCAGGATTAGATGTCTGAGATAGAAGAAACAGAGAATTTAATATTAAAAATTTATTCATAAAACTTTAAAGTTTTGAATGACAAGAAAAAGCTGATAAAATACCCCAAAGCTTAACATAATTTTGGCTGAAAATAAAATACATCAATTTGCGAATAATTACAAATTTATTCGCCATTAGAGCTAAAGTTTTATCCTTTGTTTATACATAAACTGTTAAAGAACCTGCTGAATGTTCGGTGCTGAAAAGAATTGTGGTTTCTTATATTGCAACAACAGATGTATCAACATGAAGCCATTGTGGAAAACTGCCATAATCTTAACTGCGATCGCTGGAGCTATCATCACCGCTATCTTGATTTTCCAAAAAACTAACCAGCCATCCATCGCACTCACCGAAGAATGGACAGCTACACAAGTGATAGATGGGGACAGCATCACAGTCCGCCAAACCGATGGCAGCCAAATCGAGGTTGAGCTTTGTGGAATTGATGCCCCCAAAGGTATTGGGTACTTGGGTACGCTCCATTATGGGCTGCACAACATCTTTGACTATTCTACCAGTCGGTACTTTACCACTCGCCTGCTGCACTGTCTGTTGCTGTTGTTAACGTTGTATTCTAGTGAGGGGTCGTACTTACTCGTGTTTGGCAATACTGAGTTAGTATAAACTGCTCCAAATCATGATACTGCCCTTTCCAAAATCCACGCTGTTTAAGTACACCCTGACTTTGAAATCCTAATTTGCACAGTAGCTTTTTTGATGCGGTATTATTCAACATGACTTGGGCAATCACAAACTGCAACTCACACTCAAAAAATCCAAATTGCAAAATTGCTTGCAATGCTTCTGTCATGATCCCTTGTCGCCAATAAGCGCTCTTGAGTTCATAACCTATTTCAGCAGAGTGTGCTTGTTTATCCCATGTTAAGCCACACGAACCAATTACGATGTTGTCAAGCTGACGTGCAATTCCCCATCGTATTCCCTGCCCAGTCTCAAATCGTTTTATCTGGCGGTCAATTAGCACAACTGCCTCCTCAATTTTGGTAAGGGTATCAAGGTTATGAAATCGAGTTACTTTTGGATCACAAAACACTGCCAAAACTGCCCCAGCATCCTCTGGTATTTCTTGGCGCAAAAACAGTCGTTGTGTTTCTAAAGTTGGAAAACAGTTCACTAAATTTTTTTACTTCATCCGAAAATTACTCATCACCTAGTCGCCAAAGTATAACCTCATCTCCTCGACCGCAGTCAAATACGGCCGCTTCAACTCCCCCAGGTACTTCAACATAGCACTTGGGGCATCTTCCAAGTTTTCGTTTTTACGTAACCTATGAATGCGATAAGCCTAACGGCATGGCTTCGCTTACCGCAAATTACCTGCATCTGCTGACACTCCTGGGGCAGGTAGTTGAATGACTTCCGTGCTGTAACCCAACTGCGTGTTCTCCATCCCAGACCTCACGGTGCAACTAAACTCGTTTACTGTACTGACAATTGCCCAACACCCACCCTTTCCCCTCAGTTCTGGGTTCTCTTTTGCAAGGATTTGACAGACTTCCCCCATGAAGTTACTAACCTCTCTTCATTGCAATCAGTAAAGCAACGGCTCGAATTGTAACTGCCTTCTCAATTACTCATTGGGAGTTCTCGTCTTTTGAATCATCTGTTGGATTGTTTCGGTTTCGCCAATTTCATAAAGACCGATCAAACCATCCTCAATAGTAAAAATTTGCTCAATTGTTGCATCCGCAAGCAAATTGCCTTGCAAATCTCTGACGATTTGATGAACGGTAACGACATTTCGATTATTTTCATCCGTCTCGAATTTTAAGGTTTCAAGCTGCACTTGAATAATCTTATATTGATTAGTCCAGTATTCGCGCACCGCGTCGCGTCCATAAACGAAACCGCCTTCCACCCCGTTCGCCCATTTCACGTCTGGGTGCATCACCGAGATGATTGTTTCAATCTCGCCTTTGTTGAAGGCTTCGTATAAATTTTGCAGAAACTGCTGATTTGAACTCATAATTGTTCACCATCCAATACGAATATCATTAAAACAAGAAAACAGCCTAACTATTTACCATACGAAAAATCAACAGAAAGTGCATCGAGATTGATGTTTTTGCTGAATCTCGCAACTTAGCTCGGTTTTAACAGTAGTGCTGGCTATCGGCAAGCCCTTCTGCTTTTTGATGGGGTTCAGACTCGACGGAACCCTTACGGATTCGGCAGTTCCTCTACTTGGAAAAACCCCTTTCTGCGGACTGCTTCACCGCCAAAACTCTGACCTCTTCACCGCTTTGCTCCCGACACTCTGCTCTTGTTCAGTCAGTTCAGGAACTTCAACAGGAGTTACCGTGACAGCATCAGAATCATGATTTCATCATCCCCAGCAATTGCAATATCTCCTTAACAACCGCTTTCTCTCGCTCCATCTGCTGAACACGATTCAGTAACCGCTTGGGAATGTACTTCGACGACTTGACCAAGCGATCCGCCCTCACTCCAAAATTCGTAGTGATATTATGCCTGTTGGTAATCTCTGCCGTTCTTGGTAATCATTCGCCAATGAATACTACCTCTACCTTCCCCTTTGTACCGTCGTATTTTACTAGGGTTTACTGCAATACTCAACAGCGATAATATCGATACAGTTGGGCGGTTGACGGTTTCAGCTTAACAATAGCGAGTAAACTACCTGCTGCGTCAATTACTTCAATTCGGGTGAGCGCATAGACATCTTTACTAGGAAACAATATGGCAGACCTTAGCGGTAATTGGTTAGGAACTTATTGGCAAGATGACATTCCTACTCGCTTTGAAGCAACCTTTGTTCAAAGTGGAAATACTTTTAGTGGTTCCATTTTGGATGACAACTATTTAGGAGAAGCTCAGGTCAATGGCGAGGTAATTGGGCGCACTGTCAGTTTTACTAAACGTTATTTAGTTACCTCACCTGTACCAGTTAGATATACAGGCATGGTTTCAGAAAATGAAGATTATATGCAAGGAGAGTGGAATATAGGTTTGCAGTATTCTGGTTTATGGTCAGCCCGACGCGGTGGAGAGAACCTAATTGTAGATTTACAAACTCGGCTTGAACAGCAAGCTTCATTGACGATGACTTAATCGCCCTGCCTACCAAGATGAGCTATTTTTAATTACTATTGCCAAGTTTAAGGAGTTGCATTCTATTCATTGGGGAATTGAATGTTATCATAGAGCCATCAAGCAAGTGTGTGGAATTGAACTATTCATGGTGAGGACATCTGAAGCAATTAAAACTCGCTTTTTTAGTGCTATCCGTGCCTTCACACAACTAGAATTAATGCGAACCGAAAAGTTAATTAAAAACTGGTATGAAGTCCAGAGGAATTTGTCTCTTCAGGTAGCTCGTGACTTCATACTAGAACATCTTGAACAAAGAGTGGGCTTGAATGCACATAGCCAAATTCCTGTCAATGCGTAAGTCCTGCCTGAATAAATCGACGATGATTCAACAGTTGAGACATACTTTTCTCCTTTTACACTTAGCGGACACTCATCGTCTGTGCTGGTAGACATATAATTTAATCAAATACAGACTTAAATTAAAATTGAAAAGTCTAAAAATAGACAATAAAATCTATGTAAGCGAATTTTCATCTAAAAGTGATTCAATCTGAGCAAGCAATTTTTCTAAAGCTTTTTGTTTCTTAGGATTTTCCCAAATAGGTGCTTTTTGTAATCTATTTGATACCTGTTTATAACGAGCCTTTAAAGAAATTGATTCTGAGTTAGTTGTGCGAGATGATTTGATTCGTTCATTAATCTGTACTAAAGATAAATTTTCTTTGATTGCGATTTCCATAAGTGCCATTCTTCCCAGATCATTCTTGACACGAGCAATAGCTGTTGCCTTAGTGTATTCAATTTTACCTTGACGTAGGATATCCAAGACATCCTTTGGTAACTTGAGTAATGGCAACCGACTACTAACAAATGATTCCCATGAAATTGTCCCTAGTGTATTAAAGATAGATTGAATAGTTTTTGATTCTTCACTACCCAAAACGTTTTGGGTAACTTTTCCTTTCGCTTCATTTTGCATCCGGTAGAGTAACGAAACTATATCATTGGTATCTTGATTTAGACGTAAGCTGATAAGTTGAAGTATACCTTCAGTTTCTTCTACAGAGTTTAAGTCTTCTCTAGCTAAATTTTCAATCAGCGATATCTGTAAAGCTTCTTGGTCGTTAAGTTCTTGAGAAAGCTGAACCTGTCAGCAAGTAGTAACCCACTCGTTACGTAGTCAGCAAGAAGTTAGAGTGAAAGACTGAATTGCTTTTCAACTGCCAGTGTTGAACTTACAAGTCCTCCCGACAATCTCAAGTCTTGCAATCTCTTGAAAAGTGACCAATTTATTGTAAGTAAATTCCAAGTGGATCGGGGTAGAGCTACATCTTGCGGGAAAGTAAATTGGTAATAAAAAGAATAAATCAAAGAGTCAACGATGATCTAATTTAATTTCTGCTGCATGATAAAAAGATTTCAAAAATTTCTCTTGGGGGCTATATAGGGGCTATATATACCCCAACAATAGTTCAAGACTTTGGTAAGATATTGACCCCTATATAGGGTATATATAGGTGCTAAATGGGGTATATTTGACTGAACAGCATTTTGTACCCCATTTAGCCCCCAAGGGGTTATGATAAGCTTTTGAGATTAGGCAAAAAAGGGGAAGTTATTTTATTCTTCTTTCTCTTGCTCTTCCAGATCACTTCAACAGATAGCTTTCACAAATCAAAGTGTATTACATTGAAGCCTATGTCAAACATTCACACGTTGCAAAAAATTTTTCCTGCGGGTTTCGATAACGGTTATGGAAGCCTCAAACTTTTAGTCGATGGCTTTGAAGTAGTTCGTGTGCCGAGCTATATAACTAATGCCGAGATGGAAGATGTACCAGGGCGTGTAGTTTTTAACGGTAGTGCTTATACTGTTGGAGAGTCTGCTTACCGCACAGGAAATTATTTTGACCGCAACACAGACAATAATGAAAATAAAGTCAATAATGCGTTGTTGACTTTATTGGGTGCATTGGCACATCTACCACTTTGCTTTCAGGAAGGGTGCATTTCCCACACAACAAGTAGCTTTCACCCCGACTAATACAGAAGATAATAAACTCTCTTCAAGGACTGCAACTTCATTTACAGAGGAGGAAGAAGATTCTGATGGAGAAACATTCAGCCTTGATTTTGATTTGTAACCGTCAAATGAAATTGGCAACGGTAAAGAAGGGGAATGGCACGCTTGTTTTGCGTAAATTCCTGGTCTTCCTGGATGAAAGGGTATAGGGTGTTGAATCGCCTGTGAAGTTGCCCGTTGAGCAGCTTTGTGGCGGAAGTCCCAAGGCATCACAGGATTAGCCTGACTCCAAAATGCTAAACGCTGTTGTTTGGCGGTGTTTTCACCTTGCAACAAGCTATCTTTAGACTCCCGACAGCCCTTGAGATACTGGCGATACACTACAGCCTGTCCCTCTTGCACCATATTGAGATTGACACTGCGATTATCAACAAACACCTCTGCAACCAAGCGTTTGTACTTATCAGTTTCTACAGCACGTAGGGTCATTCCTTGTCCCACTGGCAGCAATTGTTTGAGTCTTGTTGATGATTGCTGTCCCCAAGGGCTTTGCTTCATCTCTGGTGCATCAATGCAAGCGAGGCGAACAGTCACAGTTTTATTACCAGTCTTTATGCGTATCGGATACCGGATACCGGATACCGTTGGCGAATTCCCTAAGCAGCTAAACTGAACCGATTAGTTCAAAAATGAAACGATTGAGAACCTTCTGAGCAGTTTTATACCCAGTAGCTTGCTTACCTAACTTCAGTTGGGACAAAATGCGATCGCGTAAAATTTCAAGTTCTACAACCCTTGGCAACTCAACAGACTGTTTTGCTGCCTCATCAGACATCTGATAAGGCTCTAAATGCCGTGTAATACGCGGTTGAGGTTCGGTTTTTTGTTGAGTGGGAGCTAAAAATTCAGAGTCTTTCCGTGTAATACAAGGGCTAGCGTTATGCCTAACAATGTATTCTAAATAATCAGCACGGGTTAAGCCAAAACATTCAGGAGCTAGCAACATGAATCCATCGCGGATAACTGGCATAATTTTAACTGCGATCGCTGGAATTATCATCACCGCTATCTTGATTTTCCAAAGAACTAACCAGCCATCGATTGCGCTTACTGAAGAATGGATAGCTACCCAATACTAATCGGTTAAGCATTTTAAACTCAAAATCTGGTTTGGGGAAAAGGTTAAAGGGAAAGGGTTAAAGGTTTTTTCTTTCCCTTTTCCCCTTCCCCTTTTCCCCTTAACCAACAAGTATTGGATAGCTACCCAAGTGGCAGATGGGGACAGCATTACAGTTCATCTTTCCCGATGGAAGCCAAATCTCAGTTGAGCTTTGTGGTATTGATGCCCTTGAAGTGAAAAAGGGTAAAATCCCAGGTCAACCGTTGAGCGATCAAGCCAAAGAAAAGTCTGCCAAGGCATTAGCTCAAAGTTGCGGATGCCTGGGTTGCCAAGAAATAGCCAGTAGGGGGAGCAACGCGAAAAAGTCAGATCCTCGTGAAATAGGCTGTTCTTAAGTAGGGGAAGCAGGGGGAGTAAACAGAAAAATTTAGTAACTTCTGCTACCGTAATAGCCTGGAATACACTTATTTATTTGTCTCCACCTGCTCACTGTTAGAGCATTGCTCCCGCCAGTAAGTCATCTTTTTTTTTAGTGAGAGGGGCGTTTGTATGGGAATACTTTATATATATTAATTGCAACAAATAGAACTCTTATAGTATGAGCTACTGTACTAATATTGATTGCCTACGTCCGCAAAATTCTGAAATCTCTCGTTTTTGTAATAGTTGTGGTCAGGAATTGTTACTCAAACAGCGATATCGCCCACTCGCTGTCATTGGACGCGGTGGCTTTGGGATCACGTTTTTAGCTATTGATGAACATCTTCCAGAACAACCCAAATGTGCAATCAAACAGCTATGTTTTCAAGAGGAAAACACTGCTGTTTGGCACAAGGCAGTCAAATTATTTCACGAGGAAGCACTTCATCTTAATGAATTAGAACACTCTCAAATACCCAAATTACTAGCGCAATTTGAACAAAACAAAAAGTTTTATATCGTCGAAGAATTAGTAGATGGACAAACACTCGCCCAGGAATTGCAACAACAAGGTGTTTTTCAAGAACCGCAAATTTGGGAGATATTAAAAAGTTTATTACTCATACTCCAATTTGTCCATTCTAGACAAGTAATCCACCGAGATATTAAACCGGAAAATATTATGCGTCGTTCGGTTCGAGGAGACTTAGTTTTAATAGATTTTGGAGTTGCTAAACTCGCCACTAATACGAGGCAACTTCGTACAGGCACAATAGTAGGTAGTCCAGAATATATTGCTCCCGAACAAATGCGAGGAAAGGCATTACCAGCTAGCGATCTTTACAGTTTGGGTGTAACCTCAAATTAGGCTCTGGCACTGGTAGTCTTGGTAAGTATCGGTATTACTTGCTGATTGAGGGCCCAACTTCAGCAACCGATGATGACCGGATTTTGGAGATGAAGCAGGAAGCTTCTAGCGCTGTGGCGATCGCAGATCCAGGTTTGCTACCAAGTTCAGTCTATGGAAATCATCAAGGAGCGAGGGTAACAATCGCCACCAAAGCGATGCTCTCTAATACTGACCCGTTGGTTGGCTACACTACGGTCAGTGGTATCCCCTTTATGCTGCATGAAAAATCCCCTTACCAGGTGGACTTTGACTATACCTTACTAACCACTAAATCAAAATTCATAGATGCGATGGGATATGCAGGTAAGGTTGTTGCTAAGAACCATGCTATCTCCGATCAAGATTACGATGCTACCATTGTTTCAGAAAGCATTGACAAGCAAGTGACTGATATCACCAACGTATCACCAACGGTAACAAGGCTGTATTCAAAGATGAGATTGTTAACTTTGCTCTAGACTATGCAACTCAAGTCGAGTACGACTACACCAGTTTCGTGAACGCTTACAACAGTGGGGTGACACTCTACTAAACTGAACTGTTGATTGCAATTGTTGAATATGGGTGATAGTAATTACAGGAGTGCGATCGCTCCTATCCTCTAAGAATTTGGTGGGGCGATCGCAATCAAATTACTTTACCTAATACTGTCTCCAAACGACTGGTAAATTCCGATGAGCGATGTCTAGGACGGGCTGCGCCTACGCCTAAATAACAATCTAGATAAAAATAGCCTGTCCTAATCGATACCCGAAAATTCAAGCGAGGAAATTGAGTACAGCAGCTTCCCCACGCAGAAGCCCAAACCTAGTAAGCAGAAGGGTTGTTTGTACAAATACATTTGTACGCGAATCAACTGATGGAAAATTTATTCAAACACCCAAGGGAAAGCGAATAATGGCGGGTGTGGATGAGGCGATCGCACATCACAAAGCCCAAGGTTACACAATCATCGGAATCACTAATCAAGGTGGGTGTGACACTATTAATCGTAATACTGGCAAGCCACTTAAAAGTTTGGAGGATGCGATCGCTGAACAGCAATACACTCTTGAATTAATCCCTCAACTCGAATGTATTTATTTCTGCCCAGACATGAAGGGTTTAACCTGTTATCGCGTTGTTCGTCAGGGAGCCATTAAAATAATTAAAATTGAGGAAATTAAAGACATAAATTATTTGTTTCGCAAGTCAGGGGCGGGGATGATTTATAGGGCTGCGGGTGACTTTGAAATTGATTTAACTAAAAGTTGGATGATAGAGGATGAGAAGGCAGCGATCGCAGCCGGGGTAAATTTTTTCTGGGCTGACGTGTGGCGGATGAGATTTACACCTGGGATGTATGAAGTAAGGCAAGCTACGCCGCAGCAGATAGAATTTTTAGAAGGAATAAATTTAAATTAATATTTTTTAGAGGAAACAATGAAGAATTCAGAAATAATTAACGAGCTGATGGAAGCCGGAAAAGTCTTAAGTGTAATTGTTTCGAGAACTCCAGAAGGTAAAATATGGGCGGACTTTACAGTTCACTTTACCGAAGAACCTATTGAATGTTCAGAGTGTTTTAAATCAGTAGATGATGCTTTAGACTGGGTTGCACAAACAGCATTAAATTTATCAGAAAAAAGTTAGCTTAAATTCTTAGAGGATAAGGAACGTAGGCGATCGCTTTGGATGGGCGATCGCTTCTACAAAAACATATCAATTCAAGAGTGATAATTCGGTTCATCCTTGCCAATTCCTAATTCTCGTAACTTGAATTTAACATCTTCCCACTTATTACCACAGTAATAATATTGTTTCTCTAGTAAATTCGCTAAATAATATCCTATCTTTCCACCATTAATCCGAAATAATTCAACAACAACTTTCTTTTTAGTTGTACCAAACATAAACTCGATATCACCCTCACTTGGCAGATTGAGTGGGTTATAAAACGTTTTACCTTTGATAAAATACCAGCAAGATTTTTCCGGGGTAATATGACGCTGGACAATTCGGTATTCAATAGGATGAATTATTTTTTTCATAGAAACCTCTGTGCTGAGTTAAACTGTAATAAGAAAAGCCCCCAAGGGCTAGTTAGGGGCTATTTCAGGCTATGGATTAGCTTTCGTCTTCGTCGTCGATATCCAAGTCATCTACGATGTCTTGTTTATCAATCGGCTCTTTTTCTCCAGTTACTGGGTCGGTTTCAACCCAAGTATTTCTCTCGAAATTGAAGACTCGGAAGGCGGGCATTTCGCCCTCGCCTTTTCCGTTGCCTTTATGATCTGGATCTGTCAATTTACCTCCTTATGAGGGTGTAATATTTTATCCCTCATAGTTAAATTATATCATGATAAATATCATGATATATTAGGGTATAAATGAAAAAGTTAAGTTATGCCCAGGAAAAAATTAGATCGCAAAAAAGACTATATACAAATTGTAATAGAACCAGATGATAAAGCTGCTTTTGAAGCTTGGTGCATTGCCAACAACATCACGATGAGTGAAATTATCCGTAAGGAAATATCACCTTATGTTGTTAAAGGTAAAAAGCTTTTGTCAGAACAAAGTTAATCTTTGATTCTTAGAGGATGAGGAGCGATCGCTCTAGAAAGTCTCTGTCTGGTGTAAGCAGTATCGAGCAAATCTTAAATAAATTCCAGTTCATCTATAAAAACAAATTCGCACTCAATTGGTGAGAGCCAAACATGACAAATTGTGTTATCGTATACTTCGGCTTCAAGCGTAATGCCTGGTGTCAGATACTTCTTACCCACAAAATCAGAGTTTCTAAAGTAAAAATCTCCACCCACTAATAGTTTAGCTGGCTTCAATTTACCCTCATTTTTAGCTTGGTAATATGCAAGGTAAAGTTCTTCATTGGTGGGATGATGACGTACATACTTCATCACTGATTCCCAATTTTGGGGACTTAAACTTGATTTTAAACTGTCAGATAAATTTGTGTTTTCTTTCTTGTTCTGTTGTAGTTCCAATTTCATTTTTTGGAAATAGAACTCTAAAGCTGACTTAGTACTAATTTTATGAGTTTTAGCAATTGTCATGATATGAGCAACAATCTCTAAGTCTTTAATGGGGTCGGAGTCCATCTTTAGCAATCCTAATTGTCAGATTCTACATCAGTTGATACTTATATATTTACAATAAACAGGGCTGCACATTAACGCCTAATATCAAGAAACATGGGAGATAATCTACTGGGAAAGTAACTCCCCGTAATATCCTTGGAACCCAACCAGCTAGACCTATTTTCTGATTTACCCCTGACACCAGCACTTTTGACAGAGGGGCTGGTGATGAGCCAAGAGGCGCTGCTGAAGTGGAAAGCACAAATATTTGACTATCAGCAGAAAGTGAGAGAGAGCAAACCACCACAGCAGACGACATACATTATTCCCGCTCGCACCCTATATCTTCTAATTAGGGGGCTTTGGGTTTGATGAACTTGAGGGTCATGCGTAGGCGTAGCCCGTCGCTAGACATCGCTCTCCCCAATAGTGAGAAAGCGTTGCCTATCTTTTTGACCTTGACTCAAGGTTGGAGGTAGTGTCCAAACTCCGCCTGAATAATCTTTAGTATCTTTTGGGTTAGAGTTAATCTCTGATTTGCCCGCCAATTTGAAGCCAGCCTTCTCCACAGCAGCAATTACCCCATCTTCTGACATATAGCCAGTTTTAATACTCTCTTCTAAACAATACCATTGCCAATTTACGAGGGTTCAACGCCTGTAGAAACGGGATGAATGCGACCTAAAGCAGTAAGCTTGGCAAAAATCTGGTTTAATAAAATAGGCTCAGGGATTTCGGGAAGCATTTTTAA